>JAPLZT010000076.1 GCA_026394855.1 Candidatus Woesebacteria bacterium | reverse complement strand
TGTCTTCGCTTTTGTCGGACACAGAACCGCGGGCCGAGGGTTTGACCGAGCGGTTTGCCGACAAAGAGCTGGGACGTTTTTTCCGGGCCCTATTAGTAGCCCTGGAGTATCTGGGCTGGAGTCGAAACGGACCAATTCCTGATTTAGACGAAGATGATTTGGTGCTGCAATTGTGCTAAGTGTTTGTCGACATATATTTTACTTTTTCCGTTTGTCGGAAAAGAAAAAATGAAGACAATATTTCCGGAAAATATGTTCACTAAGGACAGTCTTTATGAAATTTTGGAGTCGCTTGTTCTTGAAAACAAGGTTAAGCCGTTTGAGGGTGTAGGGACGAGACAAGAAATAAAACATGCTTTGGCCAAGTCGAATTTTCAATTTGGGAAAAATTTGCCACTACTGTTAAAGAAAATAAAACTAGTTCTAGGAAATGTAGACAAAATAATAAGTGAACATAAATCTATATTGGAAAGTTGGGGAGAAAATAATTTAGATGATAATTATGAAAAATATCTTAGGCAAGTTTAAAGATAAGAGAATATTAATTCTTGGCTTTGGAGAAGAAGGGATTAGTACATATAGGATAATAAAAGAAGAATTTCCTTTCCAGAACTTGGCTGTCGCTGATTTAAAAGAAAAAAACAAATTTGAGCAAAGTATCTTACAGGATATTGAAAAAGATAAAAATACTACTTTTATTTTTGGTAAGGATTATTTATCAAAAATTGATAATTACGATGTAATAATTAAAAGCCCTGGTATTTCGCCGACAAAGATTGTTGACCATATAGGTGGTGATAAAACATTTATCACCCAAACGGAAATATTTTTTGAAGAATGTCAGGGAAAAATAATCGGGGTAACCGGTACGAAAGGTAAGACTACCACCTCAACCCTAATTTATGAAATTCTGAAGAAAGCTGGTTTAAAGTGTTATTTAGTGGGAAATATTGGACAGCCGGCATTAGAGGTCTTAAAAAAACATAATGACAAAGATAGTTTATATATTTATGAACTATCTTCCCATCAACTTGCTGGTTTGAAATTTAGTCCTCACATCTCAATTATATTGAATATTGGTACGGACCATTTGGATTGGCACGGAAGTCAGGAAGAGTATGTTAAAGCAAAGGAAAATATCTTAATGCACCATAAAGTTGATGATATCGCGATTTTAAACCATGACGATAAAATAGTAAGAGAGTTGGCAAATTTAACTAAGGCAAAATCTCTATTTTTTAGTTTGGAAGACAAAAAATGTGAAGCATTTTTTGATGGTGATTTATTGAGAGTAAAATTGCCAAGTCAAGACGAACTTACTATTGATCCTAGAAAAATTCTCCTAAGAGGAAAACACAACTGGTTAAATATTTTAGCTGCCTCAATTGCAGCAAAAGAACTTGGGGTAGAGAATAAGGTGATTACCGATTTAATATATTCCTTTAAAGGTTTAGAACATCGATTAGAACCTGTCGCTAAAATTAAGGGAGTTACCTTTATAAATGACTCTATTTCCACAAATCCTACTTCTTTACAAGCAGCCATCAATTCATTTTTGGAACCCATTACACTAATTATGGGGGGGTTTGATAGGGGTCTTGATTACCAAGACCTGGCAAAAGAAATTGTTATTAATAAACAAGTTAAGAGAGTAATTATTATTGGAGAAGTTGGACCAAAAATGATTAGAAGTTTGAATAAGGCCGGATTTAGGGGAAGTATCATTAATTTAAAACAAAAACCCATGGCAAAAATTGTGGGGAATGCCTTCAGAAATACACCCCGCGGCGGAGTTGTTCTTCTTTCCCCTGCCGCAGCCTCATTTGATATGTTTAAAGATTATAAAGATAGAGGAAATCAATTTAAAAAAGCTATCCAAGCACTTTCTAATGAACAAAAATAAAATCCCTAAAGGTATTTATTACAGTTTCGAAAATCTTGATAGATACGATAATTTTAGGAACTTTGTTTCCACTAATAAGATTGATATAAATTCAATTATTGAAAGTTTTGATATCTCTAAGAAGAATTGTATCCATGCCGAACAAGTTCATGGTAATAAGATAGCTGTAGTAGATAAAAAGAATCGGGGCGCACTAATTAAAGGCGTTGATGCTTTGGTTACAAATACTGCCAATCTTTGTTTATGCATAAAAACAGCCGATTGTTTACCCTTAATTTTTTATGACCCTACCAAAAAAGTTTTAGCCGTTGTCCACGCCGGTTGGAAAGGAACTTTAAAAAATATCTCCGCCAATTCAGTTAGGAGAATGACAGATCAATTTAAAATTAATCCGAAAGATTTAATTATTGGAATTGGTCCGTCCATAGGTCCGAAAGATTATTTAGTTAAATATGATGTAGCCGGTAAGTTTATCGAGAATGGTTATAGAGATTTTCTAAGTAAGGTCTC
>JAPLZT010000149.1 GCA_026394855.1 Candidatus Woesebacteria bacterium | reverse complement strand
GGTCCTAATGAAAAGAGTGTCGCGTGGTACATTCCGGCAGGAATCTTGGCAGGGATTTCAGCCCTCCTTTTAATTCAAAGAAAATATAGATTTTTATCCGGGCATTGAAACTTCACATTAGACGGCCATTCTTAATAATAGCTTTTGCAGTATTCTCTTTGTTGCTTCTTTTTTACTTTATCCAAGGTAATAATAAGAAATCAGTACCTCAAGGCCAAACAGTAAGCAAAGCCTCTCCGGGACTCCCTATGCGTCTCACGATACCGGCAATCAACGTTAACGCCGCCGTTCAGTATGTAGGCGTTACTCCTAAGGGAGACATGGAAGTTCCAAATAATGCCACAGACGTTGGCTGGTTTAAACTTGGACTACGACCCGGAGAAATAGGCAGCGCGGTTATCGCCGGACACTTTAATGGAAAGAATGGTGAAGAAGCGGTGTTTTTTAATTTATATAAACTAAAGGTGGGGGACAAATTGTACGTCGAAGATGATAAAGGAACGTCTACCACCTTTGTAGTTCGTGAGAGCCGTACCTATGGTCTAGGCTATGCGGAGGAAGTATTTAGCTCAAATGACAACGCTCATCTTAATCTTATTACCTGTGATGGCGTGTGGGATGGAGCTAAAAAAAGCTATGACAAACGTCTGGTGGTATTTGCAGACATTGTAAACTAAATTTTGTGATAACATAATATATGACTTCTCTGAACTTCCTGTATTATTCTTTGGCAATAGGATTTTTGATATTGGTGGGATTTTTGTCATACTCCGCATTTTCCCTCTCTGTTACTTTAAAAAAATTAACCTCAATTCTTGTCAAAGTAGATGACATCGCAAAAGATGCCAATGATTTAAAAAATACCATCAAACTTGGAATACTAAATTTATTGAGTGTGTTTGTAAAGAAAGGGGGTGACAAAAATGACAAATAATAAGAGTGTGAGCCCGTTAACAGCGGGAGTCGTTGGAGCCGTGGTTGGAGCCGCCGTTGGAGCAGCCGCCGTGGCACTTTCTGATGAGAAAAATCGTAAAGAAATCGGAAAGAAGTTTAACGAATTTAAAAAAGACGGCCAAAAGGTCATATCCGATTTAAAAGGAAAGATCGAAGATGTAAAATCAGGGGCAGGAGATAAAATTGAAGAAGCTAGGAAAGACCTCAAAAAAAAGCTTTAAGTTTAAATATTTGATTGTTTAGCATTTAGGGAATTTAGGTTAGCCAAGAGTCCGAATGCTAAACTTCATTTTGAGTTAAAAATTAGCAGAAAGGGAGTGAAATATATGACAGAAAATAATGATGACACTATTAAGGTAGCTCCGGTTAAAATGGAAGCGACCACTTCTCAGACGATCGGATATTTAGTTTATTTCCTTTTTGGAGCTTTAGAAATTCTATTGGCCTTCCGTCTTATTCTAAAAATAGCAGGAGCGGGTTTGGGAAACGCTTTTGTGGGTTTGGTATACGGCATAACCGGAATTTTTATTTTACCTTTTAGAGGGATATTCCGCAGTGGAGTCACACAGGGAATAGAAACCACCTCGGTTTTTGAACCGTCGACACTTATCGCAATCATCGTATATGCTGTTTTGGCTTGGGGTATTGTTAAGCTATTGAGTGTACTCTACGGCGAAAAACAGGAGACTGAATAGTTTATGACGGCATTCAAGAAATCTGTGAGAGTAAGCTCACAGATGAATTGAACGCTGACGGACATCCTCTAAAAACAAAAGGAAACCCGACCGTAAGGTCGTGGGAGGATGTCATCGATTGGGAGGTGAGAATTATGGGAATACTGGATATTATCGTTGTGGTTTTGATTATTGCCTGGCTGGGAGGATTCTCCCTCCATATTGGGGGAGGTCTAGTTCATTTACTGCTTGTTATTGCAGTTATCGTCTTGATTGTGCGTCTTTTGGGTTTGTAGGGACAAGAAAGAAGGTTGAGTATGGATGCAACAATATATAACCAAAAAGGGGGCTTAAAGGTTCGGTCTGAAAAGCGTTATTCACAGAACGAGGTGGACGATTTACTTAAGAAAAAGAAGGACGTTCTTCCTTCTGAGGCAAGTCAAATAGCGAAAGAGGATCAGACGGCGGATAAACAAGAAAGGGATGACGATAGAACCGTTGCAGGTTTGGTTAAAAAATCAAATAGAATTCTAGTAAGCATCTCATCGCATGCGTTTCCTTTTGACCCGTATCCTGATACCATCAATGTTGAAGAGGGAAGAATTACCATAATTACACGTAATTTTTTCTTTTCTTCTCAGGTGCACAGTGTTGATATAAAAGATATTTCTAACATATTTATTAATATGTCGCCTTTCTTTGCCCAACTAGTTATTGTTTCAAAAACTTTCGCACAGAATGAAATCAGAATAAGGAATTTGAGAAAAAAGGATGCAATTTTAGCCAGAATAATTATCGAGGGGTTAAGGATTTTTGATAGTA
>JAPLZT010000018.1 GCA_026394855.1 Candidatus Woesebacteria bacterium | reverse complement strand
GGGTGTCGAAAACAGAAACACTCTTTACACAATTATCAAAAGATACTTAAAAAAGGGAGTACTTATCAAGATTATCAAGGGGTTGTATTCAACGGTTTTACTTTCCGAGGTTGATGAATTTGAATTGGGTTCTGCCTTAATTCATAGATTTTCTTATGTCAGCTGCGAAACGGTTTTAGAAAAAGAAGGAGTAATAAACCAAAAAATTTATCCGATAACTTTTGTTTCATCCGTATCGCAGAAGATTGAATTCGGAGGCAGGGAATATATTTATAGAAAAATGAAACCCGAAATATTATTTGACCCTAAAGGTGTAGAAAAAAAGGACGGCTATTTTATGGCAACTTCTGAACGGGCGATTAGCGATATGCTATATTTTAATCCTAAGTATTATTTTGACAACAAAAAGTTATGACATTTCTTAAATCTGAAGACGTATTGCATAAAGCCGAGCTGTTAAAACTTCTTACTGGGATTATTGATAATAATATTCTTGCATCGAATGTTTATTTCAAGGGTGGAACCTGTGCCACAATGCTAGGATACTTAGATAGGTTTTCTGTGGATTTGGATTTTGATTTGAAAAAAGGTGCTAATAAATTAAAACTACTATCTGAATTCAAAGAGATATTTAAAAAACTAGACTTTAAGATAGAAAAAGGAGATGCTAAAAATCTGTTTTTTGTTTTGAAGTATGACGTACCTAAGGATCAACGGAATACTCTCAAATTAAGTGTTTCTGATGTATTTATCAAAGCAAATGAGTATAAAACCCTCTTTTTTGCAGAGATTGATAGATTGGTTGCCTGCCAAACAATTGAAACGATGTTTGCCAACAAGCTCGTTGCCCCGATTGATAGATATAACAAGCACGAAAAGATTGCCGGGCGTGATATCTATGATATCCATCACTTTTTTTCAAATGGATACGCCTTTAAGAAGGAGATAATTGAAGAAAGGATGAAGATGAGTGCAGAAGATTACTTTAAAAGATTGATTAAGTTTATAGAAAACAAGGTCACAGATAGGCTGCTTTCGGAGGATCTTAATATGCTTCTGCCGTATGATGTATTTTTGAAAATAAGAAAAAAATTAAAGCCGGAAACTCTAATATTTTTAAGAAGCGTGGTAAAATGGCCTTGAGCCCCTGTAGTTCAACGGACAGAACGGAGGAATCCTAATCCTTTGATCCAGGTTCAATTCCTGGTAGGGGCACTTCTGCAAAGCAGAATTTTTTGCGAGTAGAATTAGATGTATAAGGTTTATTTGCTTGAGAGTATGAAAAAACCAGGGAAAAGTTATGTTGGTTTGACGATAAAAGAGATAAGAGAACGACTTGAAGAGCATAATGGGGGATTATCGCGGTATACAAAAACTGATCGGCCGTGGAGGTTGATTTATTACGAGAATTTTTATTGTCGAGTTTGTGCTGAGAAAAGGGAAATGTTTTTGAAATCAGGAATTGGGTATAAACTAAGAAGATTAATACTAGATAATTACCTAAGGCTGAGATAAGAATTGGTAAATGAAGTTCTCCTTTGGAGAACGGGGTGTAGTGAATCGGTATCACGTTGCGTTCGGGACGCAAAGACACTGGGTTCAATTCCCAGCACCCCGACAAACTATTTAATACTGATTGAATAAAGATTGGGGGTCTGGGAGTCGGCTCCGAGATTGGTTAAGATCAAGAGTTTTTCTCCATTAAGATAGGGAAATACGTAAGGGGGGCTGTACCCTCCCGAAAATACAACTTGTCTGTTTGTTCCGTCATAGTCCATTATGGTTATTTTTCCTTCCTCTGCCAAAACCAAGTTTCCTGAATTTGGAAGCCAGAATAATTTCCTTTTATCCCAATTGTCGGTTGGATCTATCAGGAAGTTTCTGTCTTCCTTGATGTCATAAACATATGTGTGATCTATTTTGATATTCCTGTCTTCGTTTTGAGTCGAGGCTCCGGGAATCGGTTTAATTAAATCCGGACTTAGAGTTCCCGAAGCGGAGGCTGTATAAAGAATTTTTGTTTCATCGGGGGAAAATATAATTTGTCTTACCTTTCTTTGCAGTAAGTCTTGAAGTTCGGGAGGCAAATTTCTTGTTTGTGCCTGAATTTTTACCTCTTTTTCCTTGGTCCATGTTTCCAAAATCGTATTTTTCTTTGACGAAATGTTTACCCTTTGTGTTTGGGGCGTAAGTTTTCCGGTGTCTAAGATGAACGATCCGCCAGATGTGTCAAGAAGAATTTCTCTTCCGCTAGGGGAAAATTGCCAAACTGCTCCAGCCAGATCTCCATCGGTTATTTTTCTGGGGTCTTTGGCAAAACCAATGGGAAAATTAATGTTTTCCAAAATCCAAAGTCCTTGATTATTTGTGTAGGCGATTTGAGAAAAGTTGTTAGATGAGACGGGCTGGGTTACCCCATCTTGGGTAATAGGGGCAAATGATGGAGCAGATTTAAAAAGATCTGCCTTAACTTCGGTAACAGTTTCTTTTTCTATGGTTAATCTTTTGTACCAATTAATAAATCCGTTTTTTCTAATTTCTACATCGTAAGTTTCGGGAGAAAGCGAAAAGTTTGAATCGGATGCTCCAATTAAATCTTTATTGACAAAAACTTGTGCCCCTGTTGGGTCAGTTTTTACCACTAAGATACCTTTTGATTGCAATTTTAAGGTGGCAATATCAAATCGAAAACCTCTGGCGTAGAGGACGGCGATGTAGACTAAAAGCCCCACAACTACAATTCCCAGAAAGAATAGAAGTACTCGTATCTTGGTCATGCCTGTATTATACTATATCTACCAATGCTTCGGAAAAATATTGCAATAGACTTAGGAACCGCCAATACAGTCGTGTGGGTGGCGGGTGTTGGAATTGTAGCTAATGAACCTACGGTTGTTGCCATACAGGCAGACAGCAATAAGGTTGTTGCCGTAGGGGAAGATGCCAAAAAAATGTTGGGAAGAACTCCCGAGGCTCTAATTGCCAGTTGTCCCATGAGAGATGGGGTTATCGCCGATTATCAAGTGACTGAAGCCATGCTCAGGTATTTTATCGGCAAGGTTTTGGGAAGATTTCAATTATTTAAACCCAATGTTATGGTTTGCGTACCAGCGGGGTGTACTCAGGTAGAAAGAAGAGCTGCTTTGGACGCAACTCTGGCAGCAGGGGCGGGACACGCTTATCTTATAGATGAACCTTTAGCTGCTGCAATTGGGGCGGGAATTCCTGTTTCGGCACCATCGGGTCATATGATTGTTGATATGGGGGGAGGCTCAACCGAAGCTGCAGTTATATCCCTGGGAGGAGTAGTTGTTCATAAATCGGTTAGGGTTGCCGGAAATAAAATTGATGAGGCAATTGCCAATTACTTAAAAAAGAAGCACAATTTAATTATCGGAGATCAGACCTCTGAGGAGGTAAAATTAAAAATCGGTTCGGCAATTCCCTTAGCTAAAGAAGAGAAGCTTGAAATATCCGGGAGAGATTTGGTTTTTGGCCTTCCCAGAAGCGTTATTATTACTTCTTCCGAAGTAACTGAAGCTATTCGCCCCATTCTTTTCCAAATAGTAGGGGCTGTTAAGGGGGTTTTGGAAGATACGCCGCCGGAATTGGCATCCGACATTATAGACAAAGGAATTGTAATGAGCGGGGGAACTGCCATCTTACGAAATTTTGATAAACTCATGACCTCGGAGACCGGAGTTCCTGCACATGTCGCCGATGAGCCGTTATTGTGTGTTGTTAGAGGTACGGGACTGGTTTTGGAAAACATAGAATTATGGAGGAGAAGTATATCAACTAGAGGATAGTGTCAATTAACAATTAACAATTTACAATTTACAATTTTGAAGATAGGACAAAGCATTAAAAGAGGACTATAGTAAATCGTGAAGACAGTACATAGTACTTAGTACATAGTACTTAGTTTCTAGGGGATAGGTTGAGGATAAAGATAAGAATATGAAGCCAAAAAATGTATCAATATTTTATACAAATTGTTATTAAAAAAAGAGTAGAAATTTATCAAATCTATCTTGTAGTTTGAAACATATAATTACTTGATTGTAAAACTTGAGGATATACCAAAAATATTATTACAACTAAATATAGGGTATGAAAATTGACATATTTTTGTATATTTTTTAAAAGATTTTAAACCTAAAGGGTTAGAAAATGAATTTAAGATGTTAAAAAAGCAAAAAAAGGTACTTAAATCGTCCCGAAATCACGTCAATATCTTGGGGGTAAGGTTAGATAGCACTTCGCAAGCCAGAGTGCTAGCGCTTCTGGAGGATTTTATAGTTCGAGGCCAGAAGTTTAGCGTTTTTACGGCCAACCCGGAGTTATTGGTGATGGCGGCCAAGGACCAAAACTTGAAAGAAATCGTAAATTCCGCGGATTTGGTGATTCCCGACGGCATAGGTTTAAAATACGCGGCCAAATTTTTACACAGAACGGATTTAAATGTTATTCCGGGAAGAAAACTTTTTTTAAAACTGCTTGCTTTGGCCCGAAAGAATAATTGGAAAGTCTTTTTTTTGGGGGGAAAGGGAATAAAAAATGTCACCGCTGGCTCCGTGCTTGATGAAAACGGCGAACCAAAAACCGCAAAAGAGGCAAAAATCCAAAAAGAGGTTATTCAAAAGATTAGTGAAATTAAACCGGATTTGCTTTTTGTCGGCTTCGGCATGCCTAAACAGGAAAAGTGGATTTTTAAAAACTTGCCGCGATTGGCGGTCGGGGGAGCAATCGCAGTCGGGGGGACGTTTAACTACGTTTTTGGCCCGGCGAAGCTTCCGCCTGTCTGGATGGAGAAAGGTGGTCTGGAATGGCTTTGGAGGCTTCTACATGAGCCTAAAAGAGTACTGAGAATATTAAATGCCGTGATTATATTTCCTTTGAAAGTTTTTTGGTATAAATTTCACTAAAAGACCCCTTTGCTCTATAGAGTCTGCCTTCAACAGCGCGTTCGGAGATATTTAATATCCTTGCTATTTCGTCATATGAAAGATCTTCCCAGTATTTTAGCCAAAGAAGTCGTCTTTTTTCGTAAGGAAGAAGATTAAGGCAGTTATCTACTGATTTTCTTAAATCCTGAAGCGAAATCTTTTCTTCGGGGGAGAGGGACTTATCATCCGGGATATTAAGGTTTCCGAATAAAGGAACTACAATGCCTGAGGTTCTGTTTACCTGATCACGGTAATAATCGGCAATTTTATTAAGAGCAATTCTGCAAAGCCAGGTAAAATAACTTGATTTATGTTTGAAGCTGTTCCAGCCACGCCACGCAGCCGTCATTGTTTCGGAAAGAACTTCATCAACTACATCTTCATTGCCTCCGATGCGCTTAATAATAAATTTGGTTAGAGGTAAAGCAAGTTTTTTATATACACTTTCGAAGTATGGGTTTTTATTCATATTTGCGACTAATAAGTATAACATGGCAACAGTTGATACGACTTTCTTAAGGCAAAGATCGTTTCCGAAACTGGAAATAGGGAAAAAGTTAAAAGAATTTGTTGAATACCCCGCCTGTAGTGGAAAACCAGAGAGTTCGGAAGCTAATTGGATTCCGGTTGATTGGTTTGGAGCAAAAATAGAAGGTATTTTGAAAAAAAGAGGGGAAAGAGTATAATACTTGAAAATATGAAAGACCCAGGGTTGGTAAATATCGGAACAAAAGAAAGTCCTGTTTTGGTTTCTAAAGACGCTGTCAGTAAAACTCCTGACAAGGAACAGAGGTTTTGGAGCGGAGTTGCTTCGGGATCGACAATGCCTTCCTCCGATTCTCAGACAGACCAACAAGCTCTAGATTTGCTTCTAAAGAAAAAGTAATGTCTGATATCATTCAAGTTTCTGCTCCCGGGAAATTAATAATTTCAGGAGAACACGCAGTTGTCTATGGTTATCCTGCTTTAGTTACAGCAATAAATAGGAGGCTCACTGTTGTATTAGTAAAGGGAAAAAGAAAAATTCAGTCAGAAATACCTATCGGTTGCGGGATGGGATCTTCCGCTGCTTACGCTGTGGCCACTTCTGCCACAAACATCTTGCTTAAGAATAAAAAACTTGATTTAGAAATAATAAACGATGTTGCATATAAAGTTGAGAAGAAAAGGCACGGAAACCCCAGCGGTGTAGATAATACTGTTTCAACTTACGGTGGTTTTTTATGGTATAGAAAAGAATCGGAAAACCTAAAGTTATTTTCTCCCATTAAAGTAAAGAGAGCTTTTCCCAAAGTGTACTTAATTGATACGGGAAGACCAGTTGAATCTACTAAAGAAATGGTTGCAAGTGTTGCGAAATTATATAAAAAGGACCCTTTAAGTACAGAAATTATATTTAGGAAGATAGAAAGAGTCTCAAAGAATTTCTTAAAATACCTTCAAGGGGAAAATATTGTCGGCTTTAGCAATCTTATAAAGGAAAACGAGGTTTTGCTTGAAAAATTGGGCGTTGTTTCAAATTCTACGATTAAGCTCATCCGAAAAATCGAAAAAAACGGTGGAGCCGCAAAGATTTCCGGTGCAGGGGGTTGGAAAGACAAATCCGGAATTTTACTTGTTTACCATAAAGATATAAATAAATTAAAAAACTTTGCTAAGAGGGAAAAATTAGAACTTATAGAGATACAATTGGGGGAGGAAGGGGTAAGAATTGAAAAATAAAATTAAAGTTTCTGCTCCGGGGAAACTCATGCTTTTTGGCGAGCACTCCGTCATTTATGGAAGGCCCTGTATCGTGACAGCCGTAAATCAAAGAATGAGAGTTACGGTAGAAGTAACCAAAGACAGTGGGATTGAACTTGTAGCACCCGATGTTGGAATAAAAAGTTTTAAGGCTTCTATCTCAACACCCTTGGATAAACTGCCTAAAGGAGCAAGATTCGTGTTTGCGGCAGTAAATAATTTTAATCGCAGATTTAAAGTTATATCGGGACTTCATATTAAGACCCAAAGTGATTTTTCAAGTAAGTTTGGATTTGGCAGTTCTTCATCTGTGACAGTGTGTGTGGTTAAAGCCCTTTCGGAGATATTTGATATAGAAGTTAATAATAATATGCTCTTTGATATATGTTATCGGTCGGTTTTAGATGTTCAGGGTGTCGGTTCAGGATTTGATATTGCCGCTGCGATATGGGGAGGTACTTTGTATTTTGTAGGTGGAGGCAAGAAAATTAAATGTATTTCAAAAAAAGAGTTGCCTTTGGTTGTAGGCTATACGGGTATTAAGGCAGATACCGCAACTTTGATTAAAAATGTTTTGGAGTTAAGAAAATCTAACCGGAAGCAGGTAGATTTGATATTTGATGTTATTGATTCAGTTGTTGAGAGAGCCTCTAAGTCAATAGTTGATGGTGATTTTAAGATTCTTGGGAAACAGGCGAATTTAAATCAGGGACTTTTAGATTCTTTAGGAGTAAGTACTCCCGAATTATCAAACTTAATATTTGCGGTAAGATATGCCGGTGCCTACGGTGCAAAATTGTCGGGTGCGGGTGGAGGGGATTGCATGATATCTTTTGTGCCCAATGACAAGAGAATCTCTGTTGGAAGGGCTATAGAAAAAGCGGGAGGAAAAGTCATCTCTATCAAAACTGGGGCGGAAGGAGTTAGAATTGAAAAGTGAAAATAACTGTTAAAGCACCCGCAAACATCGCTTTTATAAAATATTGGGGTAAAAGAGACGAAAAATTGAGAATTCCGGCCAATTCTTCAATTTCGATGAACTTATCTAATGCTTTTAGTATAACTTCTGTGGATTTTGACGAGAAACTTAAGGGTGACATTGTTAAGATTGATGGTGTTCTCTCCGCTGGGAGTGAAAAAGATCGTGTTGCCAGGCATCTAAGCCTGGTAAGAAAAATATCAGGTAAATCCTACTATGCGGAAGTTGTAAGTAAAAACAATTTCCCTAAAGCATCAGGCATTGCGTCATCGGCGTCAGGCTTCGCAGCTTTGACCTTGGCAGCTTCACTGTCTGCGGGGCTTATGCTTTCAGAGAAAGATTTGTCTATTATTGCAAGGCTAGGTTCGGGATCGGCCTGCCGTTCAATTCCAGATGGTTTTGTTGAGTGGAGGCAGGGTTCAAGGAGTGAAGACTCTTATGCTTACGGTTTATACCCAGCCGATTACTGGAACATATGTGATGTAATAGCAATCATTGGTCAGACAAGTAAAAAAGTAAGCTCCACCAAAGGGCATACATTGTCCGAGAGCAGCCCTTTTTATAAGGCAAGGATTTTGGGAATGGCCCCAAAGATAAGGGAGATAAAACTTGCTTTAAAAAATAAAGACTTTACTAAATTTGGAGATATTCTTGAGGCCGAAGCTATAAATATGCACACCGTAATGATGACATCAAGTCCTGCATTGTACTATTGGGTGCCAAAAACCCTTGAAATAATTTTGAAGGTTATCGAATGGAGAAGTCAGGGTCTCGAGGTATATTTCACAATTGATGCCGGTCCCAATGTACATATTATTTGTGAGGAAAAGAATGTAATAAATCTTAAAAGTAATCTATTAAAGCTTGGGGGCGTAAAAGAGATTTTGATAAATAGGCCCGCAGTTGGAGCCCGTGTGATTAATTTACCATGACAAAAATTGTATTAGTGGATAGAAACGATAAGGTTTTGGGATTAAAAGAAAAGTTTGCAACCCATAAGGTTCCTGTTCCTCTTCATCGGGCAATTTCCATAGTTATTTTTAATAAGAATAAAAGCAAGATGCTTATTACTAAAAGGTCTATTAATAAGCCCACCTGGCCTTATTTTTGGTCCAATGCTGTTTGTTCCCACCCAAAACCTGACGAAACATATCAAAAAGCTGCCGAAAGAAGACTATATGAAGAACTTGGCTTTAAAACACCATTAAAGGAAGTGTTCAAACTTACATATAAAGCCGAGATGAACAATGGTATTTGGGGAGAACATGAACTTGACTATGTTTTTGTGGGTAAATACGAAGGAAAGGTTGCCCTCGACCCTAATGAAGTTGCTGGCTACGGGTGGATAGGAATTAAGGAATTAAGAAAAGATTTGAAGGCAAACCCAAAAAAATACACGCCTTGGTTTAAAAGAATACTTAAAAAGTTGGGTGTTTAATATTTCCTCTTCAAAACAAAATCAATAAGTTCTTTCAGTTGGGTTTTTGCGGGTTCATGGGACAAAAAAGTAAGGTCGTTTTCAAAGATTTTTCTGGCGTTTTTTATTAATTTGACTGCTAGCCTTTGAGCGTATGGAATACCTCTCATAATGGGAATTGTTAATTTTCCCTCTTTTTTATCGGTCTCAACGTCTAAAATATCATCGACCAGTTGAAAACACCTGCCTAAATATAAACTAAATTCTGTTAATTTTTCTACCTGTTCTTTACTTGCTTCCGCAATAATTGCTCCAAGTCTTACCGGAAGAGATATTGTATAGTAGGATGTTTTGCCGTCGGCAAGAAAAAACCAATCGGAATCGGATATATTTTTTCTTTTTTTAGACCACATTACTTCTACCGCCTGACCATGTTCGGTTCTAAGCAGTGTTTTATAAAATTCGTTCATAATCTCAAAAGTCTTTTTAGATCCCAAAACTTTTTCGTTGTCCAAAAGAACTTTCCACATAATTGTTGCCAGCGTATCCCCGGCATTTACCGCCAGTTCCATTCCATATAGTTTGTGCAGCGTTTTCTTACCCCGCCTTTTTTCGGAATTGTCCTGCAAATCATCGTGTATCAAGAGCCATTCTTCGGAAAGCTGCATGGCTGCCGCTGTTTTTACGGCTTTTTTAATGTTTGCTCCCATTGCACCGGCCACAAGAAGAATCAAGGTAGGCCTTAGATATTTGCCTTTTCTTTCAGGGTATTCACGGA
>JAPLZT010000052.1 GCA_026394855.1 Candidatus Woesebacteria bacterium | reverse complement strand
ACGAAATAGTTTACGTTTATTCCCGTAACTTGTCCGATAAGATACTTAAACTGATTTGCTCCATCTTTTGAATAAACCAAATTTATTTTTTGCCCGCTTACCCAAAGATCGCGGGGAATTGCAATTAATTTAATAACTCTATTTTCGTAATTAATATTCACAAGTGTAATTGAATCGGTTAAGTTTCCGCCATCATGTCCTGCTCCTCCGGAACCTGTCAAAACAACATTTATGGAATTTTTGGAATCAGGAACGATTGTGTTTTGAATTTTACTGTCGGCGGAGACATTTATATCCGGATTTGGGACATCTTCAGAGGCTGAAACTGGGGACGGAGACGGTTCATTTTGATTATTTTTGAGAGGCTTTTTAAAAATAAAAAATCCTGCCACGGTACCTATCAAAAATAATCCGGCAAATATCGCAATCAGAATAAGTTTACTTCTATTCATTGTGAGATTTTACTACATTATATGACCTTATTGGGCTGGAGGTGGACTTGCATCAGGTACTCTTATTACAGGATTAAGTTGGATGTTTTGGGCTGTAACACTTCCGTCGGAATTTGTTTGTCCGAAAACTGCAACTGTAGTTCCGACTTTTAAATCGGTTTTGGTAGCCGTTGCAGCCTGATTTATTTGGGTAGTGTCAGAAAAGAGAATGATTTTACTTGATCCGTCTGTAAGTTTTACTGTTATGCTTTTATCATCGCTAGAAAGTATGGTTCCGTTTATTCCTCTTGCTCCTCCTAATCTTGCACCAGCGCCTTGAGCACCTGTTCCGTTTCTTTGGAAATTACCTCCTGCAAAAGATGTCCTTTGCTTTGAAATTTGATAATCTCTGTATTTCATACCTCCGAAAAATCCGGCTCCTGCGCCTACTAGTACTATCAAAATTGCAATTATTAAGTTTTTATTTTTCATTTTTTAAGAATAACATAGTTTTCTGAGATTTTCCTGAAATTTTTACTCATAGCGTAGAGCCTCGATAGGTTGTAAATTAGAAGCCTTTCGGGCAGGATACCAGCCGAAAAGAATTCCAATAGCCGCGGAAACTCCGATTGCCAGAATTACCGAACCAAATGATACCGAAAAAGGTAAACTTACAACTTTTGAAATAATTGCAGACGCAATAATCCCGACAAGCATTCCAATAACACCTCCGGCAAATGTTAAAATAATTGACTCAACCAAAAACTGGGTAATTATATTTTTCTTTTTAGCACCAAGGGCTTTTCTTAAACCTATTTCTCTTGTTCTTTCGGTGACTGTGACAAGCATGATATTCATAATCCCGATGCCTCCGACGACGAGGGAAATGGCCGCGATTCCGGAAAGAAGCGCCGTAAATGTTCCGGTTATACTTGACGCGGTATTTAAAATATCGTTTTGCGAAAGTATCGAAAAATCCGCTTGAGAGGGTAGATTTAGTTTATGTCTTGCCAAAAGCAAATAACCGATTTCGTCCTGGGCTTGGGTCATAACAGTAGCACTTTTTGCCTCAACCGAAATTGAAGTTAAAGAAGTTGAACCAAAGATTACTTTCATAGCCGTTGTCAGTGGTATATAAACCACATCGTCTTGATTTTGAAACCCCGCTCCACCTTTTGAAACAGTAATTCCAGCAACTCTAAATGATTGTCCGTTAATTCTTATAGATTGGCCGACAGGGTTAGCTCCTTCACCAAACAGATCGGTTACGACCTGAGGACCTAAAACAGCAATTTTTGTTTGTTCCTGGACATCTCTATCGGTTAAGAATGTACCTTGCGAAACGGAAACTTTTCTGACAACAGCGTACACGGGGGTCACTCACATTACTTGGGTATTGGTGTTTTTACCCGATGCCGTAATTTGGGCTCTTCTTTGATATTCCGGGGAAACGTTGCTAACTGTGGTTATTTGGGGAGATGTGGAAATTGCCTGAGCATCCTCTAATGTTAATGTGTTTGCAGAACCCTGGCCTCCGCTGACAAAGCCGCCTCTTTGGGCGCCTGGGCTAATTGTTAATAAGTTAGCTCCCAATGACTGAATTTGGTTTTGGACCGCATTTTGAGATCCTTGACCTAAAGAAATTAAGGCAATTACGCTTCCAATTCCGATAACAATTCCCAAAGTGGCAAGAACCGTTCTTAATTTGTTGACAGTTAAAGTACTGAGAGCCTCTTCAAATATTTCTGAAAATTCCATATCAGTTTTTTATTTTTCCATCCCTTATGTGAATTATTCTCTTGGCATGTTCTGCAATATCCGGCTCATGGGTGATCATTATGATTGTGTGACCTTCCTGATTCAGTTTTTGAAAGATCGCCATTATTTCTTCCGCCTGGTTTGTGGCGATATTGCCGGTTGGCTCATCGGCTAAAATTATTGCAGGGTTCATAACCAAGGATCTGGCAATTGCCACTCTTTGCTGTTGACCTCCGGAAAGTTGCGATGGGGTGTGATATAACCTGTCTCCTAAACCCACCATTTTTAAATATTTTTCGGCCGTCTCCAATCTTTTTTCTTTTGGAACTCCCGCATAAATTATGGGGAGAGTAACATTTTTTATTGCGGAAGTTCGAGGGAGAAGATTAAAGGCCTGGAAAACAAAGCCTATTTTTTTGTTTCTAATTTCGGCTAAGTTATCGTCCGAAAGTTTTTCAACATTATCCCCGTCAAGAACATATTTTCCTTTTGTTGGCCTGTCTAAGGCTCCTAAAATATGCATTAATGTGGATTTGCCTGATCCGGAAGGACCCATTATTGCCACAAACTCACCCTTTTTAATATTAAAAGAAACATCGTCCAAGGCTTTTGTTTCGATGTCTCCTGTATTGTAGATTTTGGAAACATGGGAAATATTTATCATGTTATCTTCCTCCAGCCCCAGTTCTTACCACCCCTCCGAAACCTCCCGTAGAAAATACCGATCTAGTTGTTGTTGATGTCGACGTATTGGAAACGGTTCCCGTAATTACGGTTTCGCCTTCGGTTAAACCTGAAACGATTTCAATATCGGAGTTTCCCGAGATTCCGATTTCAACAGGTACTTCCACTTGAGTTCCATTCTTCAGAGTTTTGGCAACACTCTGGCCGTTTTGTGTGGTGAGTGCTGAGGTTGGAATTATTAATGTATCAACTTTTGTTGCGATAATAATATCTGCAGTTGCCGCCATATTGGGTAAGATATCAAGCGATTTTGTATCTAGTTTTATATTTACCGTATAGCTTGTAACGTTTGAAGATACGGTTCCGATTCTGTCAATTGTGGCAA
>JAPLZT010000119.1 GCA_026394855.1 Candidatus Woesebacteria bacterium | reverse complement strand
GAATACATAGTTCATATTAACGCAAATATTGCGGAAATAAAAGAATTATTTATCCTGGTTCATCCAAGAAGGATTACCGATATCGTGTGGTTTGTGTAAATGTAATGGCTGACCCGGACTAATTATCTTTACTCGTGGTTTTATTATTGGTGCAACTGGCGGAATTGGACCAGGAAACCGATCTTGTTCCTCTTGCCATTCATCTGCGATTTTCTTTTCTTCTTCTTTGGTTACTACTCCGGGAATAGTATCTATCATAATTTTATTAGATTTGAGTTTTTGAAACTTTTGATAAAATGCTCATCTGCTGTTGTTATTATAGTTTGCTGGTTTCCTACAACTGAAAATACCACATCGCGGTGTGGATGGTCAAGTTCTGAAAATATATCATCTAATAAAAGGGTTGGGTTTTCATTTGTTTTATCTTCAACAAAAGCTAATTCTCTTAATTTTAGCCAGAGAATTCCCATCCTTTGTTCTCCGCGTGATCCATAAGTGGCAAGATCTCTAGTTTCTTTTTTATTTACCTGAATCCTAAAAAGAAAATCATCTCTATGGGGTCCTACAAGCGTAGTCCCCGCAGCAATTTCTTCTTCCACATATTGTTTTAATCTTCCCTCACTGATTGAACTTTTATCGTAAGATATTTCAAATTTTGTATTATTTATATCTTTTTTAGAATTAATAAAGTTAATTAGTTCTTCTCTTCTTCCCGATATATAATCTCCATTTTTAATCAGAAGCTGGTTCCAGAATAACAATTGGCCGCGGGAGATTCCTTCTTCCCTGATTCTAAAAAGAAGCCTGTTTCTCTGTCTTAAACCCTTGTCGTAGGAAAGAATTGCCCTTCTATACTCCCTATCTACCTGGGAAAGAGTCGAATCCAAAAACCTTCTTCTTAAGGAGGGACTTTCCGTAACAAGGTCCAGATCCCATGGACCAAAAAGAACTACTTTAAAGTTTCCGGCAAAATCAATTAATCTCTTAGGAACACCATTTACTAAAAGTCTTTTCTTAGGCCAACCATCAACATCTCTCGTCAATATTGCCTCGAGATCTAGACCAATCATTTTGCCTGAAATTCTAGCGATTTCGGCAGTATACCCAATCATCTCTTCTTCAATTTGAGCCTTAAAACTCTTCCCGGATGATAAAAGATAAAGACTTTCCAGAATGTTTGTTTTACCTGAAGCATTGGGTCCGACTATAACAGTTAGCTTCTCCGAAAAATCAATAACCTTCTTCTTGAAATTTCTGAAATTTTGAAGATTTATGCTATTGATCATCTCTAAGAAGTATAATACAGCAAATGAGACCAAAACTCTCTGTCATAGTTCCTGCGCACAATGAAGAGGCGTTTATTGGAAAATGCCTTGATTCTTTGATGAAACAGACCTTAAATAATAAATTTTTTGAGGTAATTGTTGTAGATAACGCATCGGATGACAAAACTTCCAAGGTTGTTAAAAAGTATCCGGTAAAACTTGTTTATGAGGGAAAAAAATCCGTTATTTGGGCCAGGCAAAAAGGGGTTGAAGAATCACAAGGCGAAATAATAGTTTCGGCAGATGCCGATACTTACTATCCTCCCGATTGGTTAAAAACAATTAAGGCCAATTTTGAAAGAAACCCCAAGCTTATTTGTCTTGTCGGTTGGATTTACTATTCAAACACTCCTTTTATCTTTAACTATTTTAATGCCCTAAATCAGGAATTTAATCTTCTTATACAAAAGTACACCAAAAAGTTTCCTGTCGCCTATGCGGCAAATATGGCTTTCAAAAAAACTGCTTTAGAAGAATTCGGAGGATATCCCAAACATTTAATTGAACTTGGAGATCAGCAGTATCTTCTTTATAAATTTTTCCGCTTGGGGGAAGTCAAAATTGATCCTAAAGTCTATTGCAAAACATCCGCCAGAAAACTTGATTCCGTTTGGAAAAATATTCTTCTATATAACGGTTGGCATAGGATCATAGGTTATATCGTTAATGGACTAATGAGAAAAGAAGTAATAGGACCGGCCCCTGCCATACGAACTATTACTCCATCTCGAAAAGCTGGTTCCTAGAGGTTAATCTATCAAAAAGAAGTTTATCTTCAGGTTTTTCATACTGACTTTTATGCGCTTCAATTGCTTTTTTATTTAAGATAACTTCTTGAGTTGTTAGCTCTAAACTCAGCCAATCTCCACCAAAAAGTTTTTTAGGTGGAAAAAGGTATCCCCCTGGATTTGGGAAACCCCTAAAATGAGTTAAAGAACTAAAAATAACAAACTTTGCGCCAAGGTCTGAACGCAATCTTTCGATAAGTAAATATGAAATTCTGTGATCCGGATGGCTATCTCTGGGATGTCCTACAATCACAATGTTAGGACTATAGTCTTGAATGATACCTTTGACATCATTAACCAAATTTTCTCCCAAATAGGTTTCCCCAGGATGAAAGCATTCCGGATATGGAACATGATCAACTTTTGTCGTTGGCGAAGTAAAATTCCCATCACTCTTACTATAATTTTTTTGGTAAACACCGGTTAAACCCTGATCAGGAAAACCCAAAAAATAGACCTCGCTTTTCTTTAATCCCAAAATTTGAGTTGCGCTAGATGCCTCCTTGATACGAGACTCACCTAGTGAAATAAAATCGGCCGGGTTTAAATCAATTTTTTTGTTATCAAAGGCAACCGTGGTTCTGCTTCCGTCCCCCGAAGTTAAATATATAATCCTTACGCTTCCTCCTTTTTCCAAAACTCTCTGAATAAGCCCTCCCGCAATTACTGTTTCATCGTCAGGGTGAGGCGCAACAACCAAAAGTTTAGTTTTTGAATCGGGAGATGGAAAACTTCCCAATTTTCCTTTGACTACCCACCAACCGGTTAGAAACCCACTTAGGTAAAAAACTATCCAAAGAAAAATAGCCAGAAAAAATAGCCTTCTATATTTAACAATCTGGTTTCTTAATTTAACAACTTCGTTTTTCATTT
>JAPLZT010000031.1 GCA_026394855.1 Candidatus Woesebacteria bacterium | reverse complement strand
AGTGAAATCTGAGGATGATATCCTTCTAGAAATTTATTAGCGATTTGACCAATTGTTTTATATGAAAGTCGGGGTATAGAAAATTTCATGCATTATTTATCAGTTTTATTAGTTCTTGTAGTTTTTTCTTGGACAGTTTTTTTCCTCTAGCTGTTCTAAAAAGAAGTGGAAGATATTTCAAAGATTTTTTGTCTTCTAGAATATCTTGCGGTATTTCCCCTTTTGCGAGATAAGCTTGATCAAAAAAATTGATCCAGTCGGATGATTTTTCTTGTATATTCAGGGCTTGTGCAAGAGAAGATAGCTTACCTCTGTCTTTGGGGGGATTAAGGTTTCCTGTTTCAAGTCTACTTATATATGCCGGATCTAAGTGATGTTTTTCACAAAAAGATCTTAATGTCAATCCGCCTTCGATCCTTTTTTGTCTGAATAAATCACTAAAATTTATCATATGTTGTAATACTATTACAACATATCATATATGTCAATGGTTAATTACTTTCCTCAGTGGTAAAATGCGGAAATGAGAATAACCCCCCCAATTGGTATCAGGAGTCAATTAGGGTTGATCTTTTTCAGCGGTTTTGGCACCGAAAGCGATTTAATGAAGTTTCTCGGGTAATTGATCCCATTAAAGGCAAAGTTTTGGATGTTGGCTGCAATGATGGAACTTTTTCCAAAATTATTTTTGAAAAGACAAAAACTAAAGAATTAGTAGGCATTGATCTTGCCAGAAAGCCTGTCGATTGGGCAAACAGGCATCGGAAAAATTTCGGAATGAGTTTTTTAGTCGGTGATGCGCATAATCTTAAGTTTCCTGCGAGTTTTTTTGACGCAGTTTTTATTATGGAGGTTTTGGAGCATGTAGCCGACCCCAGGCTAGTGTTGGCCGAAGTTAAAAGAGTTCTTAAAAAGGGCGGTTATGGTGTTTTTCTTGTTCCTTCAGACAGTTTTCTTTTTAGAATTATTTGGTATTTTTGGCTTCATTTCTATCCCAGAGGCTGGGTTTGGAACCACACCCATATTCAAACCTATCGAAAAAACTATTTAACAAAAATTTGCAGGCAGGCTGGTTTTAAAATTGAGGCGGATAAAAAATTCAATTTAGGCATGCTACACTTAGTAAAGGTAAGGAAAATATGAAAGCGTCAATAATAATCCCCAATTTTAATGGAGAAGCCATCTTAGCAAAGAATCTTCCTTATGTAATTCGGGCAATGGGCAATAAAGAAAACAATATCATTGAAATAATTGTAGTTGATGACGGGTCCCGGGACGGCAGTATTAAACTTATTAAGGAAAATTTTCCTCAGGTTAAGATTATAAAACATAAAATAAATAGAGGTTTTTCAGCGGCGGTTAATACCGGAGTAAGAGGATCAAGCGGAGATTTAATAGTTTTACTTAATTCAGACGTTGTTCCAAACGAGGATTTTCTAATTAACGTCTTATCTGATTTCAAAAATCCAAAAGTATTTGCAGTTTCTCTTCATGAAAAAGGATATGGTTGGGCAAGAGGGGGTTTTAAAGATGGTTATATTCAGATACTTCCGGGCGGGGAAGAAACTTCTTTCCATGAGAGTTTCTATGTCAGCGGTGGAAGCGGAGTATTTAGAAGAAGTATTTGGATGGAGTTAGGCGGAATGGATGAAGAACTTCTATCGCCTTTTTATTGGGAAGATATTGATTTATGCTTCAGAGCGGCAAAAAGGAATTATATTGTAGGCTGGGAGCCGGAAAGTAATGTTGTTCATAATCATGAATCGACAATAAGTAAACTACCCAAAAAATATGTATCAAGAATAAAAGAGAGAAATCAGCTTCTCTGTCTTTGGAAAAATATAACCAGTCCAATCCTTGTTAGAAAAAATTTAATTGGAATTTTTGCGAGAATCGCCAAACACCCGGGATATATTAGAGTGGTTTTAATGGCATTGGGTAGACTGGGAATTGTTCTAAAAAAGAAGAAGAAAGAGATTAAAGAATCAAAAGTATCTGATGAGGCAATATTTGGCAGGTTTTCCTAAATATAATGATTGATTTATCGATAGTAATAGTTAATTTTAAAACTCCACTGTTTACAAAAGCTTGTGTGGCTTCTATTAAAAAATATCCACCCGGGGTTGCTTATGAGATTATCGTAATTGATAATAGTTTGGATAATATTGGATTTGCGGCAGGCAATAATAAGGGAATTAAGATGGCCAACGGAAAGTATATTTTGCTTTTAAATTCAGACACGCAGGTAAAAGAAGGCGCGATTAATAAACTTTTAGAATTTGCCAAAAAGCATCAGAACGCGGGAGCAGTTGTTCCTAAACTTCTAAATACCGATGGAAGTGTCCAAGCATCTGTTTATAGATTTCCAACTATTTGGAGAGCGATCCGTCAGTATTGGTTTAGAGAAAAAGGATTACTGGATAAATATGTGCCGGAGACAGAAGTTGTTGAAGAAGCGGTTATGGCGGCATTTTTGATTACTCCCGTATGTTTAATGAAAGTGGGACTTTTGAGTGAGAAATATTTTATGTATTTTGAAGATTTTGATTATGCCAGAAGAATTAAAAAGGCAGATTTAAAAATTTATTATCTAACGGACTCTGAAGTAGTTCATCATCACGGCGCGAGTGGTAAAAATTTAGCCGATAGCCAGAATCAATGGAGAAGACTAATTCCTTCAAGCAAGATCTATCATGGATTTGCCGGACATTATATTATTAATGGTGTTATCTGGTTAGGTCAAAAATGGCAAAAGTTTTTTCAAGAACAAAAGTAGTTTTAATTGCAATTATATTAATCGCAAGTTTCTTGCGTTTATGGAACCTATCTTCTAATCCGCCCTCTCTTTTTGGTGATGAACTGGATCTTGGCTATCAAGCCTATTCCATATTAAAGACAGGCAGGGACTATTATGGCAATTTTATGCCTATTCATTTCCATTCCCTGGCCGAATGGAGAACCCCTCTTTATCTTTATTCAGCAGTTCCAACAGTTGCAATATTTGGAATATCGCCGTTGGGAGTAAGGCTTCCCGCTGCCATTTTTGGTATTTTAAGTATTTATGTTTTTTATTTGTTGGTTAAACAAATCACTAATTACCAGTCACTAGCCACAATCGCAAGTGCCGTGCTTACTTTTTCACCCTGGCATATCCAGTACTCAAGGGCGGGGTTTGAGGTTACTTTAATGCTTCTTTTGTTACTTTTGGGTTTGTATTTTTTCTTCAAATCTTTCCATAATTCAAAATTCATAATTCATAGTTCAATTTGTCTTGTTTTAACTCCCTGGGTTTACAGTACGGCCAAGCTTTTTACCCCCCTTCTTTTGCTGTTTCTCTTACTTGTTTGGTGGAAAGAAATTGTCAAGATTCCTAAAAAATATTTAATTTTTGCTATTGTTGCTTTAGTCATTATTGGAGGTCCGATTGCATTAAGTACTTTGTATGGAGGCGGTTCTCAAAGATTTGGCTATATTAGTGTTTTTTCTGATCCAACAACGGAAACCGAAGTTGGTGTAGCAAGAGGTATTGATGCAAAGGCAAGGGGAGAGTCGGGGACCGGATTAACACCGACCTTTTTTGATAGAGTAGTGCATAACAAATATACCTTCTGGGGAAAGGGAATAGTTACTAATTACTTAAAATCTTTCTCAACCGATTTCTTGTTTGTTAAGGGAGATCTGAATTTAAGACACTCAATAGGTATAGGAGAACTATATAAAATTGAATTAATCCCCCTTATTTTAGGACTTATACTTTTTTCGATAAGTAAGATAGATAAAAGAATAAAACTTTTTATGTTTTTCTGGCTGTTTGCGGGACCCATGCCTTCTGCAATAACCAGAGATGGGGGATACCATGCAACCAGACTTATTCTTATTCTTCCTCCGCTTATCTTTCTTATCTCCTATGGACTCTACGAGGGTTTTAATTTAGTAGCTAAAAAATGGAAACTGGTTTTTCTGGCTTCTTACTTACTATTATTTATTGTTTCTTTCGTTTCATATCAGCATACTTATTGGTCTCATTATCCGTTTGAAAGCGAGCGTTGGTGGCATGCGGGGTTTAAAGAAGGAATTAAGTCTATAAAAGAACTTCAAGTAGGTTTTGAAAAGGTTGTAATTTCATCCAGAGGAGAGCCTCCTTGGATCTTTTTTGCCGGATGGTATGAATATCCGCCAAAGGATTGGCAGAATAATTTTCCTATTGGAAACGATATTGATTTACCCGGGTTTGGAAAAGTTTCTCATATAGATAAGTTCTATTTCGGCTCTCCTTCGGGTGGTGTCTATGATTGGGGCGGTGCGGTTGACAGCAAAACTCTTTACCTGGCGACAGCCAAGGAGGTTAATGTTAATCTGATGCAGGAGCCGGAAAGAACTCCGGGAAATTTGACACTTCTTAAGGCAATTGCCTATCCTTCCGGAGAGCCGGCATTCTACTTATTTACCGGTAAAAAATGATTAGCTCATTAATCTCTCTTTTTGCAAATCTTTGGATCTACAAAATATTTTCTGTAAATTTTCTTTTAGGGGTATTGGTTCTTTTGG
>JAPLZT010000104.1 GCA_026394855.1 Candidatus Woesebacteria bacterium | reverse complement strand
TCGCCTGTTTCGCGCCGGTATTAAAAGCAAAAGCAAAATTAAAGGTATCAGGTAATATAGAAACAAGTTTGACAGGCAAAGATTTTATGTATTCTACCGCCCCATCTATTGATCCGGAGTCAACAACAATAATTTCATACTTTCAATCAAAATCTTGTTTTAGAAGGGTAGGAATCGTTTTCTCCAAAAAGTTTTTTTGATTTTTCGTAATAATAATTACTGAGACGTTCATAAAATAAGTATATTAATGTTCCGAAATCGTAATATATCTACTGCAGCATAAACATATTTTAGCAAATTATGTCAAGTACCTAATTTTTTAGACAGTCATCCTCTTTCTTTTTTCAACCGGTGTCATTTTGAGAATTGAGTGAATCCGTTTATTATTGTAATAATATACCTGTTGATAAATGTATTCAATTAGTTCTCCAAGTGATTTAAAACGATTTAAATCTCCAGCCTCTAGTTTGAAATGGCCAAAGAAACTTTCCTGATGTCCATTTTGCCAGGGTGAGGCTTTTTCGCTCATGGATATTTTGGCGCCAATGATCTTAACAAAAGCAATAAACTCCTCGCTATCATATTCCGATCCTTGGTCGGAATGGACAATCTCCACTGTTCCATAATGGATAACCGCATCTTCCAAAGCACCAACTACTAAAAAACGGTTATGGAACCTAGAGATATTTACTCCCACGATCTCTCTGGTAAAAAGGTCAATGATTGTTGCCAAATAGATAAACTTTCCCTGAAATTTGATGTAGGTAAAATCTGTACACCAAACTTGGTTGGGTCTGGTAAGTAAATTTTCTTCCAAGAGTGGCTGGACTAGGTTAGGAATACCAGTAGCTTCCTTTCCTAAATCTTTTCTCTTAATCCATTGTTTGTGGTTTCTTCTGTACGGTTTAAGGTTGTATTTTTTCATTACCCGCCTTATTCTGTTGTGTCCCATTTTAAGCTCCAGGGCTATTCTTTTGTGGCCATAGTCTTTATGGTCAACCATAACAGCCTCAATCTGGCGTTTTAACTCTAGGTCGGTTTCCTCACGACGTCTTTGGTAATAGAGACTGGAACGGGAAACTCCTAGGTCTTTAGCCAGCTTTGTCTTATTGACCTTGATTGTTAAAGAGCGGATCATTTCAATCTTTTTTTCCCCTCTCTTTTTGGAAACACATTTCCCCGATTATCTGTTTTAATTGTTGGTTTTCCCTTTTAAGCCTGTTTATCGCGAATATGTTTCCTTTTGCTCCAGCTACTCCGGAGGAAACCCAGCGATAAATATTATTAACGTCAATCCCATATCTTTTGGCTGCTTCAATTGCTGTTATTCCTTCAGACTTAATCTTGTTGAGAATCTCTTCTTTTAATTCCCTGGAATAAAATTTTCCTGGCATGGTAAATCTCCTTTCTATTTTTTTAAATCTTACTTTTAATTTTAAAGAGACTTACTGTCTAGTTTACCAGGTACCCGTCCGTTGAAATGACCCTTGGGCAACAGAGACGATCAATTGTTTAATTTCACGGATTGAGAAGCACTTTTACAAAAGAAGGAGACAAAGAAAATGGCAAAAACCGGAGCAGCTTGTGTTTTAGACCGGGAATCTGCCGTGAGAGTTTTAACGGCAATTATTCCCCGTTTAAGCGGAATGACTTTCCTCCCGACTTCGTTGGTTGGAAATGACTTGGCAGGTTGTCTTCTTCACAGAAGAGGTCGGAATGGAGAATGTTATCTTTCTGTTATTACAATTCTTAAAGATCTTAAAGAGAGAAGACGGCATTTTAGTCTTGATTTTCGGGAGGGTGAGCCTACTGGTCGAAAACCGTTCTCCCCGAGAATTTGGTGGGAGATTTCCGAATGGGAAGATGATTCAGAGCTGGGGATTTTGTTGAAAATGTTTCATCTGGCCTTGCTGGAAATATATAAGCCGCAGAAATTC
>JAPLZT010000086.1:3481-4242 GCA_026394855.1 Candidatus Woesebacteria bacterium | reverse complement strand
TTCAATCCAGATAGGATGCTGATATGGTGGCATCCGAATTTGCAGAAGCCTACTAATAAGATGTATTTGTGGAGTTATGACCCGATTTTCTTTATTAGAGGAGAGAATTTTAACGGTAATTTTTCTAAAGGGTTAAATGCGGATGTAAAGAATTATGCTATCCCACAAAGTAATTTTACAGCTGACCCGAAGTTGCATGAGACACAAAAGCCGTTGCAATTATTGAAGGATTTGGTAGAGGTCAATACTAATGAAGGCAATATAGTGCTGGATCCTTTTGCAGGTTCGGGGACAACTTGTGTAGCGTCCAAAATTTTAAGGAGGAGGTTCATCGGGATAGAGAAGGAAGAGAGATATAGGAATATGGCGTTGGGAAGGTTGAATGGTAAGACAGAGAATACGGATACTAAGCAAGGAAGCTTATTTTTAGAATGAGCGAAGAATGCGGTGATAGTTTAAAGGCAGAACAGCCGTTTATCCAAATGGCAAATGACAGTTCGAATCTGATCTCACCGCTCCAATTGATGATTAGGGAAATTAAGGCTACGACGGCAAGTAGGTTGAATGAGAAATGGCACTCTCGACTCCCAATCATCCATTGGTCAAATATCGTAAGGAATACTCACTATGTTTGTTATGGAATTTACTTTGAAGGGGATGCAATAGGAGTGGCGATTTGGAGTTCCCCAGTAGCGCAGAATAGGTTTAAGAATGGTAAGGAAATTTTAGAGTTGAGAAGATTGGCTTTGAGTGATAAGTGC
>JAPLZT010000086.1:0-3453 GCA_026394855.1 Candidatus Woesebacteria bacterium | reverse complement strand
TTGAGTGATAAGTGCCCAAAGAACACAGCAAGTAGAGTTCTTTCTCTTATGACAAAAATGATAAAGAAGAAGTTTCCTGATATAAAAAGGCTTATTTCATATCAGGATTTAGATGTGCATAATGGGACTATTTATAAAGCGAGTGGATGGAAAATTGAAAGAGAAACCGATTTTGTCAGTTGGTCTGGAAAAAGGGAACGTAATACAGACCAAGCGACGGGAAAGAAAATTAGATGGGGAAGGTTTTTTTAAATAAACCATGTGATGTGTGTGGTAAGGTTGGTAAAATAATTGAGAGCTGGGGAAAAAAGTACTGTAGAGAATGCTGGGATAAAAAACCTAAGAAACTGGGCAAGGGTCATTCAGGAATGGTTGGAATGGATAAACTTACCATTCAAGGAGAGATGTTTCAGAAATCAGGATTGAATCTTGAGAAAACTAAAAAAGGTAACAAGATATTCGCAACACTTTATCTAACACACTATCCTGAAAGTAAAGGTATTGTAGGAAGGCAGTGTAATTATTTTGTGAAACAGGATGGAGAGATTATAGGGATAATAGGAGGAAACTCTCCTCCGTTGAATTATAAGAAGTTTAACGAGTTTTTTGGTAAGGACTATAACGAAAATAACTGGTTGAATAACAATGTTTTCAGATTGATAAAGACGGAGAGGAATTTAGGGACAAAGGTATTGAAGATGTTTAGATACAGGGTGAAAGAGGATTATGAAAAGCAGTATAAGCATAAATTGATAGGATTGATAACATTCGTTGAGCCACCTCGCACAGGTGCAATGTACAAAGCCGATAACTGGACTTTTTTAGGAGAAACTCAAGGAATGAAATGCTCTCGTAGAGGAGACCACGGTAAGTGGATAAATAAAGAGTGGGGTAAGGGAACGAAGAAGTTGGTTTTTGCTAAAAAATTGAAAGGAGAATAGATTGGTAGGTCAGGTAATTCACGGGGATTGCATAGAAGAGATGAAGAAAATTCACGGAAACAGTGTTGACTGCGTAATCACATCTCCTCCGTACAATATGAGACTTCGTGTTTTAAATAACAAGTATATTACACGGGAAAATACGGATAGCAAATCCCGCGAGGTTCAGTTTATAACAAGGAAATATTCAGAATTTGATGATGCATTTAGTATTGAGGATTATTATGAGTTCCATAAAAAAGCTATTAAGGAAATGTTGCGAGTATCCCATATTGTGTTTTATGTAATATCTATTGTAACGGGAAGCAAGGAAGCTTTGTTTAAATTGATAGGGCATTTTAACAAAGAGATAAAAGACATAGTTATATGGGATAAGGGATTTGGTCAGCCTGCTATCCACGGCTCTATATTGAACAGAGGCTATGAATTTGTCATTATTTTAGAATCTAATGCTAAGCTTGGCAGGGCTTTTAGTAAAAGTTATTTTGCAAGAGGGACTATGCAGGACATATGGAGAATAGGGAGGTCTAAAAGTAAAGAAGGTCATAATGCTTGTTTTCCAGAAGAATTGGTTTCTACAATATTGAAGGGTTGGACGAAAGAAGGAGATATGGTTTTGGATCCTTTCGCGGGGACAGGGACAACGGGAATTATGTGTAAATCTATGAACAGGAATTTTATTTTGATAGAGAAACAGCAGAAGTATGTGGATTTAATAAATAAAAGGTTAGGAGAAGTTAGATGTCAGCAAACAATGATTTAGAAAAGTGGTTTGAGCGATATAAAGCAGTAGTGAAAGAGGCGGGGGACATCGCATATAAAAAACAATGCGATTATGGATGGGAAAACATTGGGTCTCTTGGGGTTAAAGGCCTGATACCCAGAATAGTAGATAAAGTAGCAAGATTGAAGAATTTAATATGGGAGAAAAATCTAAACGATATGAAGGTTTCTGAAGAAAGTATAGAAGACACGGCGACAGATTTAGCAAATTATGCTCTGTTCATGGTCATGGTAATGAGAAATACTTGGTATCCAGAGAAATTAAAAAAATGAAAGTTGCATATATAGCTGGACCTTATAGAGCAGAAACTAAAGAAGGCATAGGGGAGAATATTAAAAGAGCGGCAGACGTTGCTTTGAAATATTGGAAACAGGGGTATGCCGTTATATGCCCTCATAAAAATACAGCTTTTTTCGAAGGGTGCGAAGATAGTGTATGGTTAGAAGGAGATAGGGAAATTATATCAAGGCTTGTTCCAGAAAAGGGGGATATTGTAATAGCGATGGAAGGGTGGAGAGATTCATTGGGGGCGGTAGTAGAAGTAGCGTTGGCTAAGAATTTGGGGTTGGAAGTAGTTTTTGATAAAAAATAGTAGGAGATAGTTAAATGCTAAAGAAAGAGGATTTGAAGAAGTTGATAGAAAAAGGTATGTCGAATGCGGATATAGCGGAACAGGAGAATGTGAATATAAGGACTGTCGAAAAATGGAAGCAGAAGTATGGGTTTAGTAATGGCAACGGAATTAAGTTTGAAGATAGGGTTGGCATAGAAAAGGTTAAGTTATTAGCAGATAAAGAGAAATCTGTGTTTAAGAAACTTTTAAAAGAAAAGTCAAGAACTGAGAATATTATAGATGCTTTTAGAGGTAGTATACCTAAGTTACCCAAAGCATCTCCAAAATTAGCAGAACTTCCGAAACATACTTCTAAGAATAAGGAAGAATTGATTTTACTTCTTGGAGATTTACACATAGGGCAAAAGGTGGACTTGGCGGTTGTAGTAGGTCTTGGGGAGTATAATTTCGATATTTTTAAGGAAAGATTGAGTAGACTAAAAGAGGGTATTTTGAAGATTTTATCTTATGAAGTTCCTAGGAGAAGTATAGAAAATTTGAAGATATTCTGCCTTGGGGACATGATTGAAGGCCTTAATGTGTTTTCTTCACAAGCATACGAAACGGAGATGCATGTGATAGACCAAGTAATAAATGGGGTTTCGGAGATAGCCGACTTTATTTTATCTTTAAGTGGAATTTTTAAAAATATTGATGTGTTTGCTGTTCCAGGAAATCATGGAGTTCCAGGAGGAAAACACGGGGGGTCTCCTTTTGATTTGAATTTTGACAGATTATTTTATCATTTTGTATCCGAGAGGTTATCTAATAATAAAAACATTCATTTTAATATTGCAAAGGAATGGTTCCAATTAGTAGAGATTTTAGGATGGGAATTTCTGGCGATTCATGGCGACCAAATTAAGGGTGGTGGTAGTTTTCCTTGGGCAGGATGGGATAAGGTAGATTCCAGATATATGAGGATTTTAAATAGACCTTTTCATTATTTGTTAAGCGGGCATTATCATACTTGTGTATCTCAGGCAACGGCAAATGGGGAGAGATTCTGCAATGGTTCATTTGTTGGTGCAAATGCTTTAACAAGAGCTATTTCAAACGCTTCTGTGCCATCACAGATGCTTTTGGGAATTTCTGAAAGTTTTGGAATTACGTTT
>JAPLZT010000011.1 GCA_026394855.1 Candidatus Woesebacteria bacterium | reverse complement strand
TTAAGGCAGATGTTCTTTCAAACTCTGCAAAAGGGCAATACCAAGTAGGGCAGGTAATGGAGGCTCCACGCGGGAATATCTTGGCAGTCGACGGAAGCTCGTTGGTTATGAGACGCGACGCCTGGCTTCTTTTTGCAGAACCTCCGAATTTAAAAGAAAAACCTGAAAAAATTGCAGAGAAACTTGCACCTATTTTAGAGAAAGAAGTTTCAGATATTCTACTTTTATTAAGTAAAAAAGGTTCGGTTTGGGTTCCACTAGAACACAAATTATCTACCGGAACTAAAGGAAATATTGAAGCTTTGGGTTTTTCGGGACTTGGATTTGAAAAAGAAGAAGATAGATATTATCCGGAAGCCTCGGTAGCGGCTCAGCTTTTAGGATTTGTCGGAAAGAATGAAGAAGGGGGAAATGTGGGTTACTTTGGACTTGAAGGCTACTACGACTTAACCTTGTCCGGGAAAAAAGGATATAGGGAAGGTGACAGTGATGCCAAAGGCATTCCCATTTTACTGGGCAATTTTAAAGAGTCTTCTGCCTTAAATGGGGTGGATCTTGTAACGACTATAGATAAAACTGTTCAACTGACAATTGAGAAAAAGCTTAAAGAAGGAATTGAAAAATATGGGGCAATAGGAGGATCGGTTGTTGTCATGGATCCAAAATCCGGAAAAATCTTAGGAATGGCCTCATACCCTTCATTTGATCCTAGAAAATATAATGAATATGGAGACGTGCTTTTTAAAAATCCGGTAATTTCAGACACATTTGAACCCGGATCGATATTTAAGGTACTTATTATGGCGTCAGCCCTGGATGCAAAAGCTGTTAAACCGGATACTATTTGCGATATTTGTTCCGGACCTTTAAAAGTAGATAAATATGAAATTGAAACATGGGATAATAAATATTATCCGGATTCAACAATGACAGATGTCATACTTCATTCAGATAACGTAGGGATGACATTTGTGGGAGGGAAGTTGGGAGCAGACACCCTTTATGATTATCTGGATAAATTTGGTATAGGCAAAGAAACCGGAATTGATCTCCAGGGAGAAGTTGCAGTACCTTTAAGAAAGAAAGGTACTTGGAATATAGTTGATCTGGCAACAGCCTCATTTGGTCAGGGAGTTGCAGTAACTTCTATTGAAATGATTAGGGCGGTTGCGGGAGTTGCAAATGACGGCATGATGCCGACTCCGTATGTTGTATCAACCCTTAAAGGAGAAGGCTGGCAGGAAGAAATAAAACCAAAGACAGAAAGAGTCATTTCTGAAAAAGCCGCAGAGGAAATGACGACAATGATGGTTGGTGCCGCCAAAAACGGAGAAAGCAAATGGACCAGCCTTAGAGGGTTTAGTGTTGCAGGTAAAACAGGAACAGCCCAAATTCCAATTGCAGGGCACTACGACCCAAAAAGCACAAACGCATCTTTTATAGGTTTTTCTCCTGCCGGGAGTCCTAAATTTATTATGCTTGTAACATTAAATAAACCCCAAAGCTCTCAGTGGGCATCAGAAACCGCAGCGCCTTTATGGTATTCAATTGCCAAAGACCTCTTTCTCTATTTCGGAATCCAGCCGGAAAACTAAAGGCTTTTTGGTAAATTACTTTGTTGTGTCATATAATCCCCGTTATGTCGAAAGAATTTGGATTATTAACACCCATTGAAAAAGAACTTCGTTTTAACGTGTGGCGCAAAGAGAAGGGAATTGCCAGATTTCTTTTTGATTTGGACGATACGATTTGTGGAACAAGAAAAATATTTAATAATTGTATCAACATGGCCTCTAATTTTTTAGGGGTTAACGCTCCAGTAATTTCGAATGACGCGTGGAACAGTCTAATCGAGGAAACAAATAACGGGCTTTATGAGCAGTTTGGAGTTAATCCTAACAAGTGGAATATGATTGTCGATAAGTTAGCTAAATTGCATGAATTACCAGTGGCGGTTCAAGAAACAACAAGAAGCATATTTTCTCAGATATTTTGGACTTCTCCGGAAATGCTGGAAGGTGGCAAAGAAGGGTTAGATTTCTTGGTCAAGGTAGGTGTTCCTATTGGTATAGTTACCCATGCAGGCTCAGAATGGACGTGGAGAAAATACAACTGGTTAGATTTAAAAAGATTCGTTAGCTGGGATGATATTTTTACTGTCGATCAAGATAAACATAAAACTTCAGAATCATGGCGTGAAGCTGTTAAATATTTTGGTTTAAAACCGGAAGAATGTGCTGCAGTTGGAGACAGTCCGAGATCAGATATAAATCCGGCATGGAAAGCGGGAATAAGACAATGTTTCTTAGTCGAAGATCCGAAACAGTGGACTGTTCAGAATCAATCAGTTGATGAAAGTGTAAGAAAGATCACAAATTTATCTCAAATTGTCGATGTGATAAATGGAGACACCTAAAGTTCAACGATAACCTCAAAATGGTCGATTTGTGGTAAAATACTAGATACATGTCAAAGTTTTTGGTAACAGGCGGAAAGAAGCTAGAAGGCGAAATTAAGCTTTCAGGCAACAAAAACTCAGCTTTAAAGCTAATTCCTGCCACACTTTTGGCAGATTCTCCCACAACTTTAACTAATGTTCCCGCAATTAGCGACGTTAATGTCATGGTTGAGCTTCTAAGGAGCCTTGGAGCCAAAGTTGAGTACAAAGACCATGCTTTGACAGTTGATCCTTCCACTTTAAACTCATCTACTCCTGATCCTGATTTGTGCTCGAAGATCAGAGCTTCGGTTGTATTGGCAGCCCCTCTTCTTGCCAGGTTTGGAAAAACCGTAGTTACTCCTCCCGGGGGAGACCAAATTGGAGACAGGTTCTTAGATACCCATTTTTCCATGATGCAGAAAATGGGAGTTGAGATGGAAAGAAAAGACGGACAATTTTTCCTTTCCTGGAGGAAAAAGCTCGGAGGAAATATCTTTTTGGAAGAATCTTCAGTTACCGCAACCGAAATGGCCTTAATGATGGGAACTGCAATTAAAGAAGGTGTAACTTTAGAAAATGCAGCTACTGAGCCACATGTTACAGATTTAGGCAACATGCTTATTAAGATGGGAGCTAAAATTTCCGGTTTAGGCAGTAGTACTATTTCTATTTTCGGTGAAGTTCTTAAAGGGGTTGAACATAAAGTTATGCCTGATCATATTGAGGGGGGAACTTTTATTATAGCTTCTGCAATTACGGGGGGACATATTAAAATCACTGACTTTATTGCCCAACATCACAAAATGGCTTTAATTAACCTTGCCAATATGGGAGTGAATTTTACGCTTGGAGATAATTTCATCGAAGTTTTTCCATCCAAATTGGTGGCAGCTAGAAAGAAATTTAAAGCTCAGCCCTGGCCGGGATTTCCTACAGATTTAATGAGCCCTTTTATTGTCCTTGCAACCCAAACCGAAGGAACGGTTCTTTGTCATGATTGGATGTATGAATGGAGAATGTTTTTTGTAGATGATTTAATCGGA
>JAPLZT010000010.1 GCA_026394855.1 Candidatus Woesebacteria bacterium | reverse complement strand
GAACAGTTACTTAAAATAAAAATTGTTCCGACTGCAAAATTAAAAGAAAATTATGATATCGATGGTTTTTTAACTTCTGACTTAGCCGCTATTTTTCTTGATCTAGATATTTACCTGAAATACGAAAATCGAACCAGATTTACTATTGCTCATGAAGTTGGTCATTTAATATTACATGGTGATTTATTTAAGAAAATAAATATAAATTCCATAGAAAAACTAAATACTTTATCTGATAAGCTGACCGATGAAGAATACGGTTGGATCGAATATCAAGCCTACAGCTTTGCCAGCCAAGTATTAGTACCGACAACACAGTTATTTAATGAAATCAAAAAGAAGTTAGGTCGGGTCCCCGCAAACGAAATGCCGGAGGTGTTTTCCCCAATCGCACAAGATTTACTTCAAATTTTTCAAGTCTCCGGAGAAGTTCTCTTAAGGAGACTACAAAAAGAAGGCATTCTCAAACCATAATTACTTATTTATTCTTTCCTGCACTCGAATTGTTCCAAAATGCTTCTCATCAAGAAGTTTCGTTTTTGAATCTTCCTCTCCAATTGTTAAATCAAGATACAGCGGAGGAATTCCATCTAATGGTTCAATAATCAAAAATGAAATATTATCCGGTTTATTTATTTTTTCCAGACTATCAAGTTGTCCAACCTGATCACGCCCATGCCAGGAAGGAAGATAACCATATTTTGAAAATCCATACCATTTATATAAATAGGTCCAAACAATATTTATGTATAAGGGTGAAGTCAATGAGTTGACGCTAAACGGTTCTCCCTTAGCTTCACCGTATGTGTAATCAATTGCAGCAATTTGTTTTGAAAGAAGCATGTCTTTTTGAATCGAAAAAAGAGTTGAACCTTTAGGATTTTCTTTTAAGACCATGGAAATATTCCCGAAAATAATAATTGCCAAAATAAAAAACATTAGAGGTTTGGGGAATTTGTACAAATAATATGCAATTATTAATGAAACCGCGGGTCCTATTCCAGCCATTAAAAATGGGGTGCTGGTTCCTCCGACCGTTACAACCCAAATATGGGCAAATAACCAAGTTGCAAGAAAACTCCCAACTTTGTCTTTTTTAACCAAGGAATAAACAGCAAGTACAATTACAAACGTCCCTCCCCAACCGATATTTCCGGGATATGAGTTAAAGGCAAAAATTCTTCCTATCTGGTTAAGATATAGAATTAAGTAATCTCCAATGGATTTTGCATAGGCTAGATTTTCTCCGGATCCCAAGGCGAGAGCACTTATTCCCCCGAAACTTCTAAGACCAAATTTTACCTCTGAGGCAATCATTGTAGAAATTGAAAGAATAAATGTAATTCCAAAAATAATTAAAGATTTCTTTGTAACTGTCTTTCTTGAAATAAATAACCAAATACAAAGCGGAATAAGATGATAGGCCAAAAATATTTCGGATTGAACCGAAAATCCCAAGCCGACAGCTGCCAAAATGGGACCCAATTTACGGTTCTTTGAAATCCACATCCAAAGACCAAGATATATTAAAGGAACCGTTAAAACTCCCAATGTTGGGTTTGATAACCAAGTTGCATATTGGGTAGTCTCGAAAGAAATTGCAAAAAGAAAGGACGCTAGGAGTCCTACTCCGATCTTCTTGCTAAATAGGTATCCTAAATAAAAAACTACAAAAACCGTGAGTGAACTCAAAAAAGCCATCCAATAAGCCGTAGCTATCGGGCTTCCGTGACCCAAGAGATACCCCGGAGCCAAAACATAGTAGTACAAAACTCCATGATAAAGTCCCGGAGTTGAAGCAGAGGGACCCTGAATCTTAACATCTCCCTTTAATATTTGTTGAGAGACATATGCATCTCTTGCCTGATCATAGCCAAAAGTTAAAGAGTTTTTGGATAAAAATAAAACTCTTAAAAAGTAAGCTAGAACAAATATACAAAAGACAAAAAACAAAGTCGTTTTTTT
>JAPLZT010000072.1 GCA_026394855.1 Candidatus Woesebacteria bacterium | reverse complement strand
AAATATTCGCCCATGGATGAGAAAGATTTGGAAAAAATTAGACTTGATTTTAAAAACCAAAAAGCTGAGGAGGTTAGATTTGAAAATGTGGGGCCGTCAATTGGACCGGAACTTGTTAAAAAAACCATAACTGCAATTATAATTTCTGCGGGGGGAATTTTACTTTGGATTACAATAAGATTCAAAAGTTTTAAGTTTGGTTTGTCGGCGGTACTCGGAATGCTTCATGATAGTTTGGTTTTAGTTGGAAGTTTTTCTTTGTTGGGTCATTTTATGGGAGTTGAAGTAGATTTTCTTTTTGTAACAGCACTTTTGACGATTCTCTCTTTTTCGGTTCATGATACAATTGTTAATTACGACAGAATTAGAGAAATAAAGAAAAAGCAAGGCGGAGAGCTTTACGATATTGCCAATGAAGCAACCAGCGAAACCATGGTCAGAAGCCTAAATAATTCATTTACCATAATCTTCATGCTTCTTGCCTTGATTCTTTTAGGTGGAGAAACAATAAAATGGTTTGCAGTAGCACTTTTAGTCGGAACAGTTTCAGGAACTTATTCATCCCCATTTGTTTCTGTAGCAATCTTAGTTACTTGGGATAAGTTAGAGAAGAAACTTAAAAAGTCTTAAGTTTCTTCAAAAGTTTTTCTTTTTCGTTTGGTATTTCTTTTGCTACAACTTTTTCAAAAAGTTTTTCTAGGATGTTTCCTACTTTTGGTCCGGGTTTTATTTTTAAGGTTTTCATTACATCGTTTCCGTTTATTTTTAAGTCTCTGATTGAGAATGGCTCTTTCTGGACTTCCAGAAGTCTTCTTTTAAATTCTTCCAAACGCCAACTTGTTTCTCTTGCCCCTCCCCCAAGTCTATCTCCAACTCTTAATGAAAGCATATCTTCTAAATTTTGCTTTCCTACGTTTTTAATAAATCTTCGAATTGCTGAATTAGTTTGTCTTTCATCAACAGTAAATTGATGCCACCTGACAAGAGTTATTAACTTCTCCTTTTCTTTGTTTGAAAACTTTAGTCTTTCTGCAATATTTTCTGCTATCTTTGTTGAAACCATTTCGTGGTTATAGAAAGTTATGGTTCCGGAATCCAGTTTTTTGTATGTTTGAGGTTTTCCAATATCATGAATTAGTGTTGCAAAGCGGGTTAATGGATCAACCGATTTGCAATTTTTTAAGGACATTAGAAGGTGTTCTCCGACATCATAAATGTGGTGTCTTCCTGGAGATTTTTGTTCTACTCCGAAGCATTTTTCAAGTTCGGGGAGAATTTCCTGCGAAAGCCCCGAACTTCTTAAAATGAGCATTCCTTCATAGGGGTATGGGGATTTGAGAAGTTTAAAAAGTTCTTCTTTAACTCTTTCTTTGGCAATTTTATTGATTAAAGTAGCATTTTTCTTTATAGCCTCAAGTGTTTTTTCTTCAATGGTAAAGCCCAGTTCTGCTGCAATTCTAATTGCCCTCATCATTCTTAAGGCATCTTCAGAAAATCTTTCATTGGGATCCCTTACTGCCCTTATTACCTTATTTTTTATATCGTCCTCTCCTTTATAAAGATCTATAAGTTTTAAGTTGCAATCTAGAGCTAAAGCATTAATTGTAAAGTCTCTGCGGGACAAGTCTTCTTCTAGGGACTTCCCCCAAGTTATTTTGTCCGGGTGTCTAAAATCTTGATACCCTTCCTCTTTTCTAAACGTTGTTATTTCATGGGGTCTATCTTTTTCATCCGGGTTTGGGGTAAACACGGTTCCGAATTCGTTGTTGTAAAGCCCTCCGGGAACAACTTCCAGTATCTTATCTGGAGTTGCATTTGTAGTAAAATCCCAGTCGTTGGTGAGTCTTCCCATCAAAATATCCCTTACTGCTCCTCCCACGATATAAATTTCAAACCCCTTTTGGTTAAATTTATCTAAAATATCTTTAACTGATTTTGGTAATTGGACTTTAAGCCCCATAAAAGTATTATATATCAGTATGAAATGGGAAGTTTTAGCTAAATTGCAGGGTAAGAATATAATTGACACTCTTCTTAAAAATAGAGGTATAAAAACCTTGAAAGAAAAAAAGGAGTTTTTTAATCCTACGAGACCGGAAAAATTGAGTTTAAAAGAATTGGAAATTAATCAGACCGAGATTAAAAAGGCGATTAAAAGAATAAAAGAAGCTAAAAGGAAAAAAGAAAAGGTGATTGTATATGGGGACTATGATGCGGACGGAATTTGTGCAACTGCAATTTTATGGGAATGCCTTTACAAACTTGGTTTGCATGTTCTTCCTTATATTCCCGAGAGGTTTTCGGAAGGCTACGGATTAAACATAGAAAGCATCAAAAAATTAAAGGAAAAAGATCCTGATTTAAGTTTAATTCTAACGGTTGATCATGGAATTGTAGCAGACAAAAAAGTTGATGTAGCAAAAGAACTTGGAATAGACGTAATAATTACAGACCATCATGAGCGCGGAAAAACTACCCCAAAAGCATATGCGGTAGTTCACACAACTAAAATAAGCGGATCGGGAGTTGCCTGGATTCTATCAAGAGAGTTGGGTTCTTCTTCCGGTTTGGAACTTGCTGCTCTTGGAACTATTTCAGATCAACTTCCCTTAATAGGACCAAATAGATCTATCGCAAAATATGGACTTGAGAGATTAAGAGAAACCAAGAGGATAGGACTTCTCTCTATGTTTGAGGAAGCGGCAATTGAAAAAGAAAAAATTGGAACGTATGAAGTTGGGTTTATTATTGCTCCCAGGATCAATGCAATGGGAAGATTAACTCATGCAATTGATTCTCTAAGGCTTCTTTGCACTAAAGATAGGAAAAGAGCAGGGGAACTTGCAGATCTTATTGGAAGAACAAATTTAGAAAGACAAAAAATAGTTGAAACAGTTGTAGCTCATGCAAAAGAAAAATTGGGTGAGGAAATAAAAGAAAGCATAATTATTCTTTCTCACGAAAGCTATCATGAGGGAGTTATTGGCCTTGCTGCGGCAAAGTTAGTAGAAAAATTCTATAAACCGGCAATAGTTCTTTCCAAAAAGAAAGATATTTCAAAAGCTTCAGCCAGATCAATTGCGGGGTTTAATATAATTGAAGCGATCAGAAAACTTGAAGGCCTTTATCTTGAGGGTGGAGGACATCCAATGGCTGCAGGATTTTCCATAGAAACATCAAAAATAGAAGAATTTGCAAAGAAAATTAATGAAATAGCAAAACCTTTTTTAACGCAGGAAATATTATCAAGAAAATTAAAAATTGATTTGGAAATAGACTTTAATCAAATAAATCAAGAGCTTGTTGAACAGATAAATCAATTTGAACCTACAGGATTAGGGAATTTTGCTCCGTCTTTCATAACAAAAAAAGTAGAGGTATTGGAAACAAGAACTGTCGGAAGAGAAAATACTCATTTGAAACTAAAATTAAAAAAAGATTCTAAGGTTATAGATGCAATTGCCTTTGGTCTTGCCAAAACCCATCCAATGCTACCCAGCACCTTCGTGGATATTGTTTATTCAATTGAAGAAAACATTTGGAATAATCACACAAGTCTTCAGTTAAAAATAAAAGATTTGAAAGTTGTTTAATTTCTGTTTTCTTCAGTTTTCTTGACTTCAATATCTTGGCCAGGCTTGACT
>JAPLZT010000115.1 GCA_026394855.1 Candidatus Woesebacteria bacterium | reverse complement strand
AACGATTCAGCTTTTCTTCAAAGGCGACAGAATCAAATTTTATGGCCGCGAAACGAAACGGACTTAACTTATAGTTTGTGCACTGTGTATACGAAAATTCGAATGTATTTCCAAGAAAACTCGTAATGTGCTCGCTCCGGCTCGGCCTTCGGCCTCGCCTCCGCAAAAGTTGGCTCGAACATCGCCGTCAGGCGAAAAAATAAAAACGAAAAAATTTTAAAGAACTTTTATGAAACTAAAGTGACGTGTCTGTTGCAACCAGTTAGGATCGATCCTAACTGACAGACGTGCCATCAAAAACCGGTTGCAAAATAATTTATATTTCTTTTGCCATATAATTACAACTACTAAAATCTGGAAGCGGATAGTGAATTTTACGCCATAATCCTGTATAATTCTTCAGTTCAAAGGGTTAATAACTATGTCAGAGACATTATCAAGAAGAGACTTTTTAAAAGTTGCAGGGGCTACTGGCGCTGGAATAGGATTGGGAATTTTGTTCAAGAGATTTTTAGACACGATTGAACAAAGTAGGGTTGAATCGGAAGCAGCAATCCTTCGATCAGTTGTACATATCCGAGACAATAAAAACTCAAAATTTGATGGTACTGGCTTTATTGAGGAACGGGATGGAATGCTTTCTATTGTGACAGTGCAACATATTGCTGCTTGGGCAGTCTATCAACCATCACATGCATTGATTTTAGGATATCCCAACCAACCCATACACTTAAAAAGACCTATCGAAGAATTTAATCCCGATGACCCCGTTTTTGATGATGAGCTTATTATTCATTTCCCTATTGGTGAAAGCAATGAACTTTTTACTCGTTCGCTTATTATTGAAGGGAACCTTACTCCTCTCCAGTGGATAAATGGAGAAGTAGCGATAGGTCAAACAGTTGTTTTGCCTGATGTGTTTAGCGGGACGTACGATCAAGGGGTTGTTGAAGGCATCAAAGATGACGATCTTATTATTTACTCTAAGACAGGATTAGTTTGTAGGGGACGCAGTGGAGGCCCTGTGATTATGGCTAATAGTGGTTCAATTACAAATAAGGTTATTGGAGTGGTAAGTAAAGCAAAATTAGATGGATTATTTTGTGGAACCACGGTGTTTGCAGAACGAGGATAGTCCAACGAAAGTTGGCCAAAATGGGCGAAAAATGGCCAAGTTTAGATATGTTTGGATAGTTGCAGGAACGGAACTTCTAGGAACAATCCTTTGGAAATCAAAATTACCTAAAGACTACAGTACTAAATCAACAAGACCTCACTTTCACTATTTCTGGTGGTGTTTCTCCAATCTTCATATTTTAGTAAAATATGATTACCTGAAAAAGCAATTGTTCTAAAGCTCGCCGAAGGCGAGAAAATTGCACACGAAAATAATAATTGCAAAGATTTAGCAATCTTTGCAAAAAAAGTTGGCTCGAACTACCTTTTAGAAGATAAACGGATTTCGTTTTTGCCGAATTCACCGCACGATTTGCTTGCGTCGCCCGCATTCGACGCGAGCAATTTGAAGCTGACTCCTCACTTGTGCCGAGGAGAGAAAAGGTTTTGCAATTTTATATTTTCTTTTGAGGCAAGGTAAGTTTGGCTTGTAGTACATCCAGTTTAATAATTTCTTCGCTTCTTTGGTACTAAATTTTAGTACGAAAAAGTTCGAGTAATTTTTATTTTTTGGAACTCTTTTATTAATCGATCCACTAATGCTCTTTAGTTTTGTGATGGTTTTTCTTAGCCACAAAATATGCTTTTCACTTGCTGACATGAAATAAACAAATAATCTTTCATATATGTACTTTGGATTGAGGGGTGTGTTGTACCGATCTATATAGTGAATTATACTCCCGTCACCGTCCAGGTGCCCGCGAAGGAAATCTCTGAAATACCTTTCATCTATTTGAAGCGGTCCAATTGTTAGTGACTTGTTTGCGTGAAGCCCGATTTTAACTAGCCAATCATACAGAACCACGTCTCCAAACTGTACCCTATACGCTTGTTTCAAAGAAATAGAGCTTTTGAGATCTTTGGTTATATGATTACGTTTTCCAAGACAATCTCTGAAAGTTGTTAATAAATCCTTATCTGTCGAAGTTAGAGAAATGTGTCTTTTATCTTTAGATAAGTTTCCATCAGTTGTTATCAAGCCTATAGCGTAGGCAAGTTGGGGATTCCATTCGAAATCGATTCTTATAAGTCTTTTCTTGGGCACGGTAAGTGCCGGAGAGAGGAGTCGAACCTCCATGGAGTTTTAAGCTCCATACGATTTTGAGTCGTACGCGTAAACCATTCCGCCACTCCGGCTATACAGACATATTTTATATCAGAAAGATTGGATTGACAAAGTTTCTTGTTGAAGTCAACCTGGCGGGTTGACTTTTACTTTTACCTGAGCCAGAGAAAAATAGCGGCGATTGTTAAAACTTGGGTTAGAAGTCCCCAAAATGGGGGAGCGTCTACCTGAATTCCCTTTTGAAACTTAATCCATCTTTTTATATATTTATTGTTTCTTACTTTTAAGAAAAAGTATGGAGCTTCAATAAGATCGGGTAAAACCGCGGCAAACGAAGAAAGAAGAGTGCCTATTACCATCGCTGTATTTGGAGCCTGACTAAATGCAATTGCACTTCCCAAAATTAAGGCCAAAGATGAATCAATTATTACAATAGTTGTGCTTTGTTTAGTGGGTTGACCGTATTTTATTGTCTCTTTGGTTAGATGAGGATTCCAATGGGGAACTTTCTCTAGGATAAAATGACTGGCAAAGGCAATTGGAATTGAAAGAGCGGGATTACCCAGTTTTACGGCAATAACAGCTCCTAAAAGTGCGTGAGGAGTTTCCAGCATGTGGTTAAATATTATATACTCTACGGGTATGATAGCAAACTGGCTGGTTAATTTGGTTGGAGTAATACTCTTTTTGTTTCTTTTTTGGAAGAGGCTTAAGGAAGACTATAGTTCAAATATAATTTTCGGTTTATCCTTTTTTGTTCTTTTAGGAGTTTTTCTTGGATATTTAACATCCAGATATTTCTTTCCACACTGGTTTTTTTGGTTTGAAGCATTTGGGGCATTCCTGGGTTTTGCTATTGGAATTATTAAGTTTAATACCCGTTTTTTTGAAACTTATGAAGCTTTATTTATATCTTTTCTTCCTTGGTTTACCTTGTTCTATTTGGTTGAGCTTATTAAAAAACCGAGTTTGGCAATTGCCGTAATCACTCTTCTTAATTTTAGTCTTATTTTACTTTTTGATTTTGTGAGCATGCGGTACAAAAACTTTTCCTGGTATAAATCCGGAAAGATTGGTCTTGCCGGACTTTTAACTTCAGGTGTATTTTTCTTATTAAGAGCGGCTATTGCAACTCTGTTCACTTCCGTGATATCCTTTTTGGGTCTAAGCGAGATTATCCTTTCAGGAGTATGTGCTTTTACAATATTTCTTTTAATTTATAATTTATCTAAAGATGACTAAAGTTAAATTTCCGGCTAATTTATTATTTCCAATAGGCAAGCTTTTAAACTGGAGATTATCTTCCTTAGAGAAGAAAAAGAAGAGTATAGAAGATGAGGATCCGTTTAAAGATACCGAAAGGCTTAATGATAATGCCTCTCCGGATACAGACGCCGCCGAACAGTTTGGTCATGCCAGAACTACTGCCTTGAAAAACGAACTTGCCAGAAAGATAATCCAGACAAAAAAAGCATTAACCAACATTAAAGTAGGCACATATGGAATTTGTGAAGACTGCAAAAAAATGATTGATACGGATAGACTTATGGTTTACCCTGAAGCCACACTTTGTGTGTCCTGCGAAAAGAAAAGAGAAAAGTGAACCCAACAATTATCTTTGAAGACGAAAGTATTTTAGTTTTGGATAAGCCTTCCGGTTGGATTACAAACGATGCTTCAACCACAACCATTCAACCCGTGGTTCAGACATGGTTAAGAGAAAATCTTAAGTATCCTTTGGTGGGGGACAGGGAAAGAAGGGATGGAATTGTCCATAGACTGGATAAAGAAACGAGTGGGCTTTTAGTTGTTGCAAAGACTCCTCCGGCTTTCGAAAATTTGCAAAGCCAGTTTAAGGAGAGAAAGGTTAAAAAAACATACATAGCTTTAGCTCATGGAGAAATTATACCTGCAGAAGGGAAGATTGAAGCTTCAGTGGGCAGACTTCCCTGGAGAAGAGAAAGATTTGGAGTTCTCCCTGGCGGTCGTGAGGCAATAACAATGTATAAAGTTCTTAAGTACTATGTACTAAGTACTTTGCACTATTCTCTTGTTGAGCTTTACCCAAAAACAGGAAGAACTCATCAAATCAGAATTCACCTAAAGTTTATAGGGCATCCAATTGTCGGAGATAATTTCTACGCAGGCAGAAAAACGGCGCGAGAAGATAGACTTTGGTGTCCAAGGCTTTTTCTTCATGCAAGCTGCATTTCCTTTTTCCACCCCGAAACAGGAAAAGAAGTTAAATTTGAATCAGAACTACCCAAGGATTTAAATTTAGTTTAAACTAGGGCTAATGCCCGAATCTACTTTTTTGTTGGTTATTTTAGTTTTGATTTTTGCCTCCATTGGCGGATTTATTGCCAAAAAACTTAAAGCCCAACCGCTTATTGGATACTTGGTTTCAGGAATTGTCTTGGGATCATTTTTTCCGCAAGCATCATCAATATCGAAATTATCTGAAATCGGAATAATTCTTCTTCTTTTCTCTTTAGGTTTGGAATTATCATTTTCAAGGCTTATTAAAGTTTTTAAAACAGCATTCTTAGGGGGGATTTTGCAGATTATTTTATTTTCCCTTGTTTCATACCCTTTCTTTTTAAAAATCGGTTTTAACGCCGTTGCGTCGCTTATTTTTGCTTTGTCTTTTTCTCTTTCTTCAAGTGCTGTTGTTGTCAAGATTCTTGCCGATAGGGGAGAGACGGAAACCCAACATGGGGGGGTTATGTCGGGTTGGCTTTTGGTTCAGGATTTGGCTGTAATTCCCATTGTCATATTTATTAATTCACTTGGCGGCGGGGGAGGTTGGATTTCTCAATCGTTCGGATCCTTCCTAAAAGCCTTTTATGTTATTGTTAGTGCAATCGTACTTGGCAGACATGTAGTTCCTTATGTTTTTCATAAAATTGCATCGGTTAATTCCCGCGAGCTTTTGGTTATATCAGCACTTGGTTTTTCAGGAGCCGTTGCCTATTTAACTTCGCTTTTAGGAATTTCGCCGTCACTAGGGGCATTTTTGGCAGGGTTAGTAATTTCCGAGTCAATTGAAAACCATGCAGTTTTGGGCGAGATAAGGCCTTTGAGAGATCTTTTTGTTGCCATATTTTTTGTAACTTTGGGATTTTTAATCAAGCCTCTTACAATAATCCACAATTTCTGGCTGGTTATGGCAATATTTTCATTCACCGTAATTATTAAAACGCTTGTTAATTTTCTAGTTACCCAATTTTTGGGCTATCGCGGAAAATGCGCAGTATCTATTTCCATGGGTCTTTCTCAGGTGGGAGAATTTTCCTTTGTTATTTTTTCTCAAAGTCTTTTAAAAGGATTGGTTAGTCCTAATGACATTTCTATTGCAACAGGGTCCGTGCTTTTGACAATTGTGATAACTCCATACCTTTTCAAAAAGACGGTTCCTTTTTGGAAGTATTTAAAGAAAATTACTCAAAAAGTTCTTTGGTTGAATAAATATTTTGTAGGAGGAGCGTTTAAAGATTTTGCTGAGCCGATGCTCACGGGTCATATTGTTATTTGCGGCTATGGAAGAGTGGGGGGTTGGGTTGGGCGGGCACTAACCGAAACAAATACACCCTTTATTATTATTGATTCATCTTTAGATGTTGTTTCTAATCTTAAAAAAGGCGGCCTTCCTGTAATTTTTGGAGACCCGGCTGAACCTGAGGTGTTGGAAGCGGCAGGGATAAGGCGCGCTAAGGCAGTTGTGGTTGCAATTCCGGATAGAATCTCTCAGGAAATTTTAATAAGTCATGTTCAGACAGTTGCACCAGACGTAAAGATAATTTCCAGAGTTCATTTAGATTCCGATTGGGAGAGATTAAAAATTTTGAAGGTGGATAAAATTGTTCAGCCTGAATTTGAGGCGGCAATTGCTATAACAAGAAGTATTTTTATATCCATGGGCAAATCAAGAGAGGAAATAGGAGAAAGACTTAAGAATTTGAGAATTTCAAGGTCACTAAAATGAAAAGAAAGCGCAGTTTACTTAGGCGGATTATTATTGGCGTTGGTCTTTTACTGATATTTGTGGCGGTATTTTTTCTCCGGACCAAGTATTGGAATTCAAAAGGTAAACTGGCTGTTGTAATTGACAGGGGCCAAGAGGTAGTTATTTCCCTTTATGATTCTAAGGCCGGCAGCCGAACGGATGTGATTATTCCGGGTAATACTCAGGTTCTTGCTGCTTACAACTTAGGTACCTGGAAACTGGGCAGTTTATGGAAACTTGGATCCGACGAAAACATGGGAGGGAGTTTGATTACTAAAACCATCTCTATGAATTTTAGTCTTCCGGTTTTTGCTTGGTGGGACAGCCTCTCATTAGGGGATAAACTAAGAATTAGCATATTTAGCTTTTTAAATCGAAAAAGCAAAAACACAGTTTTCTTAAAAGAGACAAGTTATTTAAAGAAAACTGTTTTTTTGGATGGTGAAAACGGATATTTAGTCAATAAAGATGTCCCTGAAGAAGTATCGTCCATGTTTTCGGATCAGGAAGAATTTGGGGATTTTCTTAAAGCCAAAATAATTGATTCTACGGAGAGTTTCGGTGTTGCTAATAAAGTTGGAAGAATTATTGAAACAATGGGTATTAAGGTTGCGGCTATTTCAAAAGGTTCTGGCTCAGAAGGCGACTGCAAGGTTATGGGCAAGAATAAAGAACTGGTTAGAAAAACTGCTTTGATATTAGGATGCAGTGAGGTTGAAATTAAAGATTTAAGCAGTTTTGATCTGGAGATATATCTTGGGAATCAGTATTAATTTTTTCTATGACAGCTTTGCTGACATGTCATCCTCACCTCGTTCTGAGGATGTCATAGGGAAAGAGAGTGTATTTTCTGTTTTTTTGGATTTTTGAATTTCCTTAATAAATACTCTAATCCCTTTTTGATCAATTGATTTTATAAATACCTGGTAAATGTTTCCCAGAAAGATTAAACGTCTTAGACGTAAGGCCAAATCGTCAGGGAGTCTTCCTATATATTTTCCGTCAATTGTGGTGAGAGAAACCCTATGGGTATGGGCGGCAAGAACTACCTCATCGCAGGTGTTTAAATTTCCAATAATTTTAGCATCTCCCAAGTTAAGCAGCGATACAAGTTTAGTTTTGCCTGATTCTTCAATAAATGAGGCAGTATTTGAAGGTTTAGTCTCCGATGGGCATTTTTCTTTGATACCTTTCCATTTAACAAAGTTTTTTAAGGCAATCGAATTAAAGGGATCTAATTTAATTATTTTTTGACAGACTTTTTTGGCTTTTGCCGAATTTCCGTTTTCAAAATACGCTTTGGCAAGTCTATTTAACGTATCTGTATCTGAAGGGTTGCCTTCAAGAATTTCTTTATTAACTTTTATAGCTTCTTTCCAAGAACCTTCGAGGGCTAGGGTTATGGATTTTTGGGCAAGGTCGTCCATGTCTCATTGAGTATAAATTGGGAAAATGCCTTGTCAAGGGTTATTGTGGCCTGTATAATAGCAAGGCGATGAGTGGACACAGTCATTATTCAACAATTAAAAGGGCAAAAGAAGCCAATGATGCCCAGAGGGGAAAGATTTTCTCAAAATTTGCCAGAGAAATTGGGATTGTAGTGAGAGAGGGTGGAGGGGTAGACCCTGCTTTTAATTACAAACTTAGAATGGTTTTAGATAAGGCAAGGACAGCCAATATGCCTAAGGATAATATAGAAAGGGCAATTTCCAAAAGTGCTTCGGGAATTTCTCTAGAAAAGATTCTTTATGAAGGTTTTGGTCCGGGGAATATTTCAGTTATTGTCGAGGCAGCAACTGACAACAAAAATAGAACCAGTCAGGAAGTAAAAAACCTTTTTGAAAGGGGAGGGGGGAGAATGGCCGGTCCCGGGGCGGTTTCTTTTAATTTTGAAAATAAGGGTCTTTTGGTTGTACAAAAGGATGATGTACCCGATGAACAAATGCTCAAGATGATTGATTTGGGGGTGGAGGATATTGATGAGACTTCCGATGGTTTTGAAGTTTATACCCAGCCGGACAAATTATATGAAATAAAGGGACAGCTTGAGAAAGCGGGATTTACAGTTACTTTAGCTGAACTTTACATGAAGCCAAAGATGTTTCAGACAGTCACAGATTCCAATGATGCCAAAAAGGCAATAGCTTTTATCGATTTATTAAATGACCATGACGATGTTCAGAATGTTTTTTCCAATCTAGATGTTCCTGATAATCTGCTGTGACTAAACGAAGAAAATTCTTAATAACTTCATTTATTCTTTCCTTGGGTTTTGTTGGTATACAGTTTTTAGACAATCCATACAAAATATACGCTATTTTTGTGCTTAGTCTAATAACCTCAATTCTTTTTTTGTGGTCACTCTGGGAAGGAATAGGTAAAAATTCAACTCTTCTTACCTTGATCCTCCCGACGTTTTTTACAGGAGGTGTCGGAGTTTTTTGGTTTCTCTTGCCATCAAATGTGTTTGCCAGGCTTCCAATGATTATTTTTTATGGTTTAGGTATCTACGCACTTTCTCTTACGATGAATGTTTTTACGGTTTCAGCAGTCAGAACTATTGCCCTATTAAGAGCGGCTAGGGGAGTTGGTTTTGTACTCACTTTGATTACTTTATTCCTTATTTACAATGCAATTCTTTCTCTTAAAATACCTCTTTGGGGGAGCTCATTATTAATTACCACATTATCCTTTCTATTATTTCTTCAGGGGTTTTGGACCATACCGCTGGATAAGAAAATTACCAAAGATCTTTTAAATATTTCTTTGGTTTCAAGTCTGGTAGTGGGGGAAATTGCCGTAAGTTTATTTTTCTGGCCGGCAACACTTGTGGTAGGCTCGATATTCTTGACTGTTGCAGTTTATGTCCTTCTGGGTCTGGGACAGGCCAAACTGGAACAGAGGCTTTTTCCTCAGACTGTAAAGGAATATTTACTGGTAGGAATCTTAGTTTTTATAGGTATGTTTTTGCTACACACTGGTGAGATTTAGAGTGGGGAAGTAGGGAGGCTCTAGCCAACATTAATTATACTTCGTATAATCAGAATTATAGGATATTAGTTTTCACGAATATTACAGGGTGTTTTCACGATATGCGACGTATAGTGTCACCGAAAAGAAAACCCGAAACGCTATAGTCCTGAGCGAAGTCGAAGGATGATACACAATGATATGGTTATTAGGTATGAAACACTACTTTATTCCTTCGCCTGTGGATAACTTTACGAGAGGTATTAAAACACTTGCTTAAAGATGCTTCTCTACGGGGGATGGTGTTAATCGGACCTAGGTCAATTTCATAGAGACGTCAAGGGTTAGTCCTCCTTAATAGTTATTTGAGAGACATACCCCAACGGAGGATTAAATTGTATATGTTCGCACAATAATACTTTTACGACGTAGTCTAATTCAGACGGTTGAGTGTAGTGTTTTTCTTATCATTGGTAATTTGCTTATTTGATTATTTGTTTATTGGTACTTATTTTTATAATTATTCCTCTGTTAAGATAAGTCTCTAAAATAATCCTTTCCAAATAATCCCCGAACCCTCTCCCCCGCTTTTTCTCCGAATTATAAATTGTAAATTATAAATTAAAAATTATAATTAGGTCGTCTACAAGACCTGATTGTTTATCATCGAAGATGAAGAGTGATATGTCTTTGATAATATAGAGGCCTTAAAATCGATTTGGCGAGGTCATATTTAGCCTTGTATTGTATTTATCGGTAATTACCTATAGAATCTCGGTATGTTTCCTGAAGTACGTGTTGAAAGGCGTTCTATAACGACCGCCCTAAATATTTGCCCGGATTTTAAATTGACAAAAATGGGCTCGTTTGTAAAAAATGATTTTACAAAGTGGGCCGATGCAAGATTGTTAAACCAACCAAGAATGGAAAAAGGTCTGACACTGCATAATTATCAATACTGGCTTTATTGGACTTATGAAATTCTTGCAGACAATAATAAACACGATCCTGTTTTAGAATATGCTAAAGATTTAACAGAAATTACAGGTGACTTGTTTAAAGTACCATGGTTATTGTCGTTTCCGGAAAAAGGATTTGCTGTATCAGAGGAAATCCAAACGAGTTCTGGTTTGATATTTAGAAACACACAAGTCGAAGGTAATTCTTATGAGCGTGAATTTATTCCAAATAGATTTGGAAAGCCTGTACTTATTGAAAGAGCTTATGACTCGAGCTGTAATTTGACTGATATCTACCTGCTTTATCGAGATGAAGAAGGAAGAATAATTTTAAGATACGATGATCCGGAAAAATGGTCCTATCAATATGATCAACTGTGTTCAGTATTTCTGGTAGGTGGTCCTGAACACGAAGTTGAAGACTGGGCCAGAAGGGATGCCCCTTTACCTAAATCGGTGCTCGACGGAGGTTTTGCTAAGTCTATATACACAGGTGAAATCGTCAAAGGACGATAACAACAATATCGCACAATCTTGCTAATTTCTTCTTAGTGTGTTTTAATACTGGCTATGACAGCCGAATACCAAATTGAGATTAAGAAATCTGATGAAAAGTGGCACGCAAGTTATGTAACTAAGCTTATTACGGCTAGTGCCGCTCTTTCAGTAGTTAGTGCCTTTACACTTCCTGATCCAGAGTCGAAGAGAACCTTTGCGGGTTTTGCATTGATTTTTGGAACTTCGGGTGGGGCGTTTTTGGCGGCCGATGCGATAGTTGGTTCTGTACGTAATAAATTAAAGAAAGTTGCAGGTAAACAAAAATCTAGTTAAGGTCGCACAATCTTGACTTACACTCTTCTTTAGGTCTAAACTGAATTTGCTTTAAATATGTCTGCTCCCATATCAAATAATACTGAAATTGGTAAAAAAGCCGAAGAGTTTTTAGAATATCTTCAGGTTGAGCGGGGCTCCTCTCCCCTAACGATCAGGAATTACAGACATTATCTTAGTAGATTTAATAATTGGCTGGAAAGCCAAAATATAAGACAAACTTTAAAAGATATAAATCAAGATATAGTAAGAGGATATAGGGTGTATTTGGCCAATTTGGGATTAGGCAGGAATACTCAAGGTTACCATGCAATTGCCTTAAGAAGCTTTCTTAAATGGCTTATTAAAAATGATTATTCCGTAATGGCTCCTGACAAAATAGATCTTCCTAAAGTTACCGATAGGCAGGTTAAGTTTCTTACGGGGGAAATGGTTGATAGACTTCTTAATGCACCAAGTCTTTCTACAATTCAGGGAAAACGGGACAAAGCAATATTGGAAGTTTTATTTTCAACAGGACTTCGTGTATCGGAACTAACTTCTCTTAACCGCGACAAAATTGATTTAGATAGACGTGAGTTTGGGATAATCGGTAAAGGTGGTAAAGCTAGAGTTGTTTTTCTTTCCACAAGAGCTTCCGAATGGCTTAAAAAGTACTTGGAAGAAAGGGGTGATAAATATAATCCGGTTTTTATTCATCATCAAGGCCCGCCTGCCAGCGCCTTGAGCGCAGCGATTGGCGGGCAGGGAAAAACTATTGATGAGTCCATGCGCCTTACTCCCCGATCTGTTCAAAGAATGCTTAAAAAATATGTCAGAAAAATTAAGCTTCCAGTTGATGCTACGCCACATGTTCTGAGGCATTGTTTGCACCCTGATACTAGAATATTTTTAAATAATTCAATAAATTCAGCAAGAGATATTTATTATACAAAGTCGGAAGATGTTTATGGAGTAAATTTTAAAGATGGTGAAGTTGTTAAAGCAAAAATAATTGGTAAAGAACAACACATATCTAATCAGTATTCTCTTTGGGCCGATGGATATGAAATTATTTGTTCAGGAGGTCACAGGCTTTTTACTCTAGACGAAAAAGGGATCAAAGAAGTTTTGTTAAAGGATTTGAGTATTGGAGATTACATTTTAGGTATCAAGAAAGTTTCTTTTATAGGAACAAAGCTTTTATATCCCGAGATATCAAGGTTGGTGGGATATGTTTTAGGAGACGGGGTTGTCAGTAAAGCTAGACGTGGAGTAATAATTCATGACAAAGATATAAAGAATCTTGAGTTTTATCAAAAGATTATAAAAAAATATCTAAAATCAGAGACGAGAATTGAAAAGAATCCAAAAACCAATTCTTTTAGATTAAATTTTTATTCGGAACAGTTTGTTGATTTTTTGCAAGGAGTTGGGGTTGTTGGTTTATCGAAAAATAAAAGAGTTCCTCCACAGATATTAAATTCTACAGAGGAAGAAATAATTGGTTTTATAGCTGGGTTTTATGATGCAGAAGGAAACTCAAATGATGCACCCAGAGTTTTTTCTTCCTCAAAAAATTTATTAAAAGATATCCAAATGATGTTATTAAGACTTGGAATTGACGCACATCTTTTAGAAAGGGATAGGAGAGTTATACTTCCTCAAGGAAGTATTTTTAGACATATGTTTTATACATTGCAAATAATAGGAAAAATTGATCAAAAACTGTTTATTAAAATTATACCAACACTCAAACTTAAAGGTCTTAAAGATTCTGGGGTCTGGGAGGATGAAAAAATTCCGGTTCAACCAATTTTGAAAGCGATATTTAAAGATCTTGAAAAAAATGGAAAAGTTGGTTTTAGATATGCCATGCAAACCAACGAAGGTATTAAATCTGGCAGGTATTTTGAGCAAATGGTTCCGCTTAGGACAACGATTATTAAATTTATACGACAAATTGAAAAATTCGGTTATAAAGACAGAAAACTGCAGATCTTAAAAGATATTTATAATGCTAAGAATTTAAAATGGTTGAAGGTAAAGAAAATAAAAAAACTACCATTTAATAGATACTCGGTTTTTGATTTTACTGTCTCCCCTACTGCGAATTTAATAACGGATGGAATTGTTAGTCATAACTCATTTGCCACGGATTTATTAATGGCGGGAGCGGATATTCGAAGTGTTCAAGAGATGCTTGGGCATAAAAATATTTCAACGACTCAAATTTATACTCATGTAACAAATAGACAACTTCGTGATGTTCATTCGGCTTTTCATGGAAAGGGAGGAAAATGAAAATTATTATTCTTCCGGGGTTTTCGGTACACAACAAAGATTGGGCGGAAGAAGTGGCTAATAATTTAAACAAAGATACAATTATTCATAATTGGCTGCATTGGCAAAACGGCAAATCAAGTTTGAGCTTAAAAGAAGAATTGGCTTGTATAA
>JAPLZT010000093.1 GCA_026394855.1 Candidatus Woesebacteria bacterium | reverse complement strand
AGCCTCTATCCCGATTGATGATCCTAAAAACGATGTGATTTCGAGGTACCAAATTTTGGACGACACATCTCTTACTGAATCTATAGTGCAGACCTTAAGAAAGGTGAAAGTTGAAAAATTTGTGTTTTTGTCGTCAGTTTTTGCGTACGGCGACTGTGATGGTTGGAGCACGTCAGAAACTACTGTTCTCAATCCAAAAACACACTACGGTATATCTAAGGCCGTGGGGGAATATATTATAAAAGCATACCTTGATAATTGGAACATAATTAGAACAACGTCGGTATATGGTTTTGGTGATTCTAATCTCAGGGCTACACAGATTTTTATTAACAAAGCTCTTAATAATGATAATTTTTGGGTGAACGCGGATACATTGTTGGACTTTATTTATATAAAGGACTTGGTCGGGGGAATTGCTGATGTGGCATTGTCTGGTTTTAAAAAGGAGAATTTTCATATAACAGGTGGAAAGGCATTAAGGTTGGTAGATTATGTTAATGAAATTAAGAAGTACTTTCCGAAAATTAGATATAAGGTAAAGATCGGTTTAAATGACAGACCAAAGCGGGCAACTATGGACAACACCAAGGCGAGAATCCTTTTAGGATGGGAACCTAAGTATTCTCTTGCTGAAGGTGTAAGAGACTATATAAAATACTCAAAGAAATATAAAATTGGTTAATGTATAGAGGTAAATTAGTTTCTCTCATCCTTCCTGCCTATAATGAGTCGGAGTCAATCAAGGGTGTAGTGAATGGCTTCAAAAAAACCGGTGTGGTAGACGAGATAGTTGTCGTGGACAATAACTCAAAAGATGAAACAGCTCAAATAGCAAAATCCTTAAAAGGAGTTACTTTAATAAATGAGAAAAAACAGGGATATGGTTTTGCCATAAGGCGGGGATTAAAAGAAGCGAAGGGCGATTATTTAGTTCTGTGCGATTGTGATAACACTTACAAAGCAGAAGACATTGGTAAACTACTTAGATATGCGAATAAGTATGATTTGGTCTTTTCAACCCGAACAAATAAAAAATTTATACTAAAGGGATCAAACATGTATGGTTTGAGAAGAATTGCCAATATTTTTGTTGGCAGATTAATTCAATTTTTATTTCATGGTTCCACCCATACTGATCCGGGAGCCACTTTTCGTTTGGTGAACCGTAAAGCATATGAAGTACTTAAAAATAAATTTACTGTCGGTGGTGTAAATTTCCAACCGGAGTTAACCATATTAGCCTTAAACTATGATTTTAAGATAAAAGAAGTTCCTGTATATTACGGAGCGAGAACCGGTCTATCAAAGATATCAGGATCTTTTTGGGGAGGGATTAAAACTGCCGTTAAAATGTTAAAAGTTATATTCGAATATAAATTAAATTAACTAAGGAGTATTAGTAACCGACGGTACATTACTTTGGCTAGGTGTGGTTTCCACATAGTTATAAAAAAACTCCGTGGCAGGTACCCCATAAACTAGACATGTAGTCTACACTTTTAGGTATTAGATCGGAGGTGAAATACATGTCGGGATTTAAACGAATACCGCAGGAGATTAAGGATCAAATCATGGTCCGGGTTAAGGAAGGAATTCCGGTTTTGCAATTATCAAATGAACATGGAGTTTCTACCAAATCAATTTATACTTGGATCGCCAAAGAATCAGGCAAAACTCCGGGCACTTTACAAGTAGCCCGTCTGAAACGCGAGAAAGAGGATCTTTTAAGGTTGGTCGGTGCTTTGACTTTAAAATTAAGCCGAGGGGAAAAAAATAAGACTAGTTTCTGATATGGGAAACGTCATAAAAAGGAAAAGCTTGTCAAAAACAGCTTTGGCTGAAAAGCTGGGTATTTCTAGATCAAGCTTGTATTACCAACATAAAAGGCCAGTTATTGATGCGGAGGTTAAAACTCAGATTGAGTCGGTTTTAACCAACCATCCGGCCTACGGACATAAAAGAATCGCCATGGAACTAAAATTAAATCATAAAAGAATCTTAAGGGTCATGAAGAAGTTTGGGATCAAGCCATATAAAAGAAGGGCCAAAAAGCCTTGGAAAAAAGATGATCTTGGCAAGCCCGAAACCGGGTATGCAAACTTAATCAAGGAGATTAATCCCCAGGATCTTAAACAAAATGCAGTTTGGGTATCTGATTTTACCTACCTTAAATATAAAGACAGATTTTTGTATTTGGCGACCATCATGGATCTTTGGGACCGGGAAATTATAGGAGTCAATATTAGTCGGTTTCATAACAAAGAGCTCATTTTAGGAGCTTTTGAGGATGGCATAAGTAAATTTGCTAAACCGGAAATCTTACATTCTGACCAGGGAAGCGAATATGACAGCGAAAAATATCTTGGCCTTGTTGAAAAGCTGGGAATTAAGGTCTCAATGAGTGCTAAAGGTTCTCCCTGGCAGAATGGGTACCAGGAATCGTTTTACTCGAACTTTAAGCTTGAGCTGGGACAAACAGATAGGTTTGAAACCGTCGGAGAATTAATTGAAGAAGTATATAAACAAATTTCGTATTACAATAACAGAAGAATGCACTCAAAACTTAAAATGTCGCCGGTTCAATTCAGACAAAAATTGTTAGCAAAAATGAAAGACACAGTGTCTAAAGAATTGGGTACTTGACACCGTCTGGAGGGTTCCTACGGTAACAATCAAGAACATTAGTACTTAATGTATATTGGTTGCCATTGTTCTTTTTTTCACCATTTTTTGAGAAGATTTGAGGAATAACTTAGATTATTTTTTTTTCAATATACTTATCCGTTGATGTATCTTTCTGATTAAGGTTTACTATCATTTCTGCAACCAATCCTGTAGATATAAATTGAATGCCAATAATCATAAGAAGCATTCCTACGAAAAGGAGAGGTTGTCTGTATTGGATTGAGCCTGTTGTAATTCTGAGATAAGTAATAAAAAGGCCAATAACAAAACCAGCGGTGAAAGATAATAATCCGAAAAAGCCAAAGAAATGACCGGGTCTTCTTGAGTATCCGGTGAGGAATACAACCGTCAAAAGGTCTAAAAATCCTTTTATATTTCTTTCCCAACCAAACTTACTTTTTCCGTACTTTCTGGGGTGATGTTTTACTACAATCTCTGCAACTTTAAAATTTTGTCTTCCGGCAAGTAAGGGTATAAATTTATAAAGCTCGCCATAAAGATTAATGTTTTTGATAACCTCTTTTTTGTATGCCTTAAAACCACAATTGAGGTCATGAACTTTGATGCCGGTTAATATTCTTGTTAAATAGTTGCCTACTTTGGAAGGAATTTTTTTTGAAATAGGATCATACCTGTGTTTTTTCCAGCCGGATACCAAGTCATACCCTTCGTGAATCTTCTTTAAAAAAACAGGAATTTCTTCCGGATTGTCCTGAAGGTCTGCATCCATTGTAATAATAATGTCTCCTTTAGAATTATCAAATCCGCTTTGCAGGGCTATTGATTTACCGAACCATCCTCTTAATTTTATTACTTTTACTTTGGGATCTTTCTGTGCAATTTTTCTTGCTTCTTCAAATGTGGAATCTTTTGAGCCATCATCTACAATCACAATTTCCTTTAAAAATCCCAAAGAGTCAGCGTTTATTACAGACTGAATGGTATGTTCAATGTA
>JAPLZT010000042.1 GCA_026394855.1 Candidatus Woesebacteria bacterium | reverse complement strand
TAATAGGCACTCTTCTTTCTTCGTTTGCCGCGGTTTTACCCGATCTTATTGAAGCTCCATATTTTTTCTTAAAAGTAAGAAACAATAAATATATAAAAAGGTGGATTAAATTTCAAAAGGGAATTCAGGTAGACGCTCCCCCATTCCTAGGTCTTTTAACCCAAGTTTTAACAATCGCCGCTATTTTCCTCTGGTTCGCCAATTAACTCTCCAAATGGTAAAATACCAGTTAGAGCCGGGGTGCTGGAATGGTATACAGGTTAGTCTCAAAAACTAATGGAGATAACACTCCGTGGAGGTTCGACTCCTCTCCCCGGCACAAACTATAAGTTATGTCCTCTTAGTCTCTCTTCCGTAGAATTTGATTCTGTCGCCTTTGAAGAAAAGCTGAATCGTTTTTAATGGGCCGTTTCTGTGTTTAGCAATTTCCAAATTAATATTTTCTATATTTTCCTCATCTTCCCGCCAGAGAAACATGACAACATCCGCATCCATTTCAATGCTTCCGGATTCTCTTAGATCTGCCAGTTGCGGTCTTTTTTGACCTCCCCTTGTTTCAACTGCACGATTTAGCTGAGAAAGAACAAGGACGGGCACTTTAAGCTCTCTTGCTAAATTTTTTAACCCTTGGGAAATTTCCGAAACCTCCTGAACTCTATTTTCAAGTTGCCTGCTTCTTGCGAGCTGCAAATAATCAACGACCAAAAGATCCAGACCATGCTCAACCTGCAGCCTTCTTGCTTTTGTTCTCATCTCAAGAATTGAAAGAGCCGGAGTATCGTCAATAAAAAGCGGGGCTTCGGCAAGCTCCCCCATAGCATTTGAAAGTTTCGTAAAATCATCCTCTCCCAGTTTTCCGGTTTTTAATTTCCAAGCATCAATATCTGCCTGTGCCACAAGAAGTCTATCCACAAGTTCCTCCCTGCTCATTTCAAGTGAGAAAAATCCAACCGGCCTTTTATATTTAACTGCCAAATTTTGAGCAATATTCAAAGAAAGTGAAGTTTTGCCGACTCCGGGACGAGAAGCAAGAATTATAAGATTTGACTTCTGCATTCCTGCCAAGGAATCATCAAGATCTTTAAATCCAGTAGGCACTCCCCTTAAACCCTCCCCCTGTTTATGCAGTTCATCCAACCTGTCAAAGCTTTCCGCCAAAGCATCCTTAACTAGAGTAAATGATTTTGATAAATGCCTCTGGGAAAGAGAAAATATCTCACTTTCCGCTTTATCCATTAATTCATCGGCTGCGCATCCTTCATCAAGTGACAAATCAACTAACCTTGTTGCTGAGGCAAGAAGAAGTCTTTTAATAGCCGCATCTTTTACAATTTTACCGTAATGCTCGACATGAGCCGCAGTCGGAACTCTGTTGACAAGATCGGTTAAATACCCGATTCCTCCAACTTCCTTTAGAGATTTTCTTTTTTTAAGCCTTTCCGAAACCGTTAAGACATCAACAGGAACTCTTTCTTCATATAACTGAACCGCACATTCAAAAATTTCGTGATGTCGGCCATCGTAGAAGTCTTCTGGTTTTAAAAACTCCGCAACGGCAATAACAGCATCTTTGTCTAAAAGAAGCGCACCCAAGACAGACACTTCAGCATTTTCCGAGTGGGGCGGCACTCTTATTTGATTATTATCCGCCATGTTGTTTTACTTCTGGGGCAGTAAGATCGTCTTCGTACCTTGATCTTCCAATATATCTTCTCTCTTTAGAGAAAATTTGTCCATCTTTTCAACCGTCATACCGGACTCTGCCAGAAATGTTTCCACCGGCTCTTTCTGGGTAAAAGGTAAAACAAAATATGGATCAATTCCCCCAACTACTTTTACCGATTCTTTGGGACTTTCGCCTACATTAATTATCACAACATCAATTGAACCTAACTGTGAAACTTTTTCATCTGTTATCCCTTCAGAAAAATCTCCCAAATAGAGAACTCTTAAACCATCTATTTCAAAAACAAAAACTTTATTTCCACCAAGTTGCATCCCTATAATAGAAATTCCTCCTATTTCATATTC
>JAPLZT010000012.1 GCA_026394855.1 Candidatus Woesebacteria bacterium | reverse complement strand
ATCTAAAAAGTCTGGAAGAAATAATAGCGGGAAACTAACCGTCAGGCATCAGGGTGGACGTTCAACGCGGTATTTTAGGGAAATTGATCTAAAAAGATCTAAAAAGGATATCTGGGGTAAAGTTGAAGCTATTGAGTATGATCCAAATAGAAGTGCCGAAATTGCACTTATTATTTATGAAGATGGAGAAAGAAGCTATATTCTTGCCCCATTAGGACTCACAATTGGCAAGAAAGTAATTGCTTCGGAAGTTGCTCCGATTGAGATAGGAAATACCATTCCTCTTGAAAAAATTCCTATTGGAACTATCATTCATAATATTGAGATTAAACCGGGGATGGGTGCTTCCTTGGTTAAAAGTGCGGGAAGTGCAGCAACCCTTCAGGGTAAAGAGGGTAAATGGGTTTTAGTAAAGCTTCCATCAGGAGAAATCAGAAGATTTAATTCCAAGTCTTGTGCAACTGTTGGACAGGTTGGCAGAATTGAAGCAAAGATAGAAAGATTGGGCAAAGCCGGAAGATCAAGATGGGCGGGAATAAGGCCTAGGGTAAGAGGAGTTGCAATGCATCCTCATGCTCATCCTCATGGAGGAGGAGAAGGAAGAAGTTCGGTTGGACTTAAGTATCCAAAAACAGTTTACGGCAAAATGGCTGTCGGAAAAACAAGAAACAAGAAAAAGTATTCCAATAAATTAATAATTGAACATCGAAGGAAAGGACCACATAATTAAATAAAATATGTCAAGAAGTTCTAAAAAAGGACCATATGTAGACGAAAGGCTTGTTAAAAAAGTCCAGGCCGGGTTGGGTTCAAAAGAAAATCCTATCAAGACATGGTCAAGGGCTTGTCAGATTTCGCCAGATTTTGTAGGTAAATATTTTCAGGTTCATAACGGCAGGATTTTTATCGATGTTTTTGCAACCGAAGATATGGTTGGTCATCGTTTGGGAGAATTTTCTCCGACAAGGACATTCAGAGGACATGGAGAAATTGTTAAAAGGACATTAGACAAAACCTAAGCGGTAACGCTGTTATATATGGATATTAAAGCTGAACAAAAATACTTATTAATTTCACCCAAAAAGGTTAGGGTTGTTGTTGAGATGATTAAAAGATTAAAGCCGTCACTTGCTGTTGAGAGTTTAAGTTTGGTTGGAAAAGCTGCTGCTGAGCCTTTAAGAAAAGTAATCCTTTCTGCAATTGCCAATGCCAGAGTTAAGGGAATAAGCGAAGACGCACTTTCATTTAAGGAAATTCAGATTGGAGAGGGACCAAGACTTAAAAGGGGTCAGCCTGTATCTCGAGGCCAATGGCATCCGATTAAAAAGAGAATGAGTCATATTAGGGTTATTTTGGAAAGTAAGGAAGTAAAGAAAGGAGAAACTAAAAATGGGACAAAAAGTTAATCCGATAGGAATTAGAATAGGGACATTTTTACCTTGGAAATCACGCTGGTTTTCCAGTAATGCAAATTTCAGCAAGTTTTTAATTGAGGATGTTTTAATCAGGAGAGCTCTTTTGGGGAGACTTAAACTTTCCGGAATTACAGAAGTTGAGATAGAAAGGTTGCCTAAAAGCATGGTTATTGCGGTTACTGTTTCAAGGCCCGGAATTGTCATAGGCCGGGGAGGAAGCGGAATTGAGGAAATTAAAAAGTTTATTGTCGATTTACTTTCAAAGGCAAGAGGAAAAAAACTAACAGATATCAAAATTGACTTTAAGGTTAATGAGATCAAAAACCCTGAAATTTCGGCAAAATTGGTTGCCGAAAGGGTTGCAGTTGATTTAGAGAAAAGAATGCCCCAAAGAAGAGTCGTAACCCGCGCCATGGAAAGAGTTATGGCATCGGGTGCAAAGGGAGTAAAAATTGTGTTGGGGGGAAGAATTCAGGGAGCAGAAATTTCAAGGGTAGAAAAATATCATTTAGGATCTGTTCCAAGCCAGACGCTGAGAGCATTAATTGATTACGCCCAAGTTCCGGCACTTTTAAAAAGAGGATATGTCGGAGTAAAAGTCTGGGTACATAAAAAGGAGGAAGAATAATATGGCAATGCAGCCCAAAAGAAGAAAATACATTAAAGATTTTAGAGGAAAGATGAGAGGTGTTTCATCCCGGGGAGCGGAATTATCTTTTGGAGAATTTGGTCTTAAGGCTCAGGAGGTCGCTTGGGTAACAGGACAACAAATAGAAGCGGCCCGCCGTGCAATTACTCACGAATTAAGAAAAGGCGGAAGAGTTTGGATAAGAATCTTTCCGGATAAGCCGGTAAGCGCAAAACCGGCAGGAAAGCGTATGGGTGGAGGAAAAGGAGATATTGCAAAATATGTTGTAACAGTAAGGCCGGGAAGAATCCTTTTTGAGGTTGCGGGAGCCACCGAAGAGGTTGTAAAATTGGCGTTTGCCAGAGCAGCGGTTAAACTGCCTATTAAGACTAAGTTTGTTAAGAAAGAAGACTAATGAAAAAAAACGATTTTAAAAATATTAAAACAAAGAAAATCGAAGATCTAAAGAAAATGATTTCCGAAAAGAAACTTGAACTTATGAAACTGCTGTCTAATAAAGCTTCCAAAGGAGATAAAAATCTTAAAAAAGGAAGGAATCTTAAAAAAGAAATTGCCCAGATTTTGACTTTAGTCAGTGAGATGAAAACAACATGAAAATTTTTACAGGAAAAGTAACGGCTAAAAAGATTCAAAAGACGGCAACTGTCGAAGTGGAAAGAATGGTCGTTCATCCTTTGTATGGAAAACGTTACAAGAGAGCTAAAAAGTATCAGGTTCATGATGAGGTTGGTGTGAATATCGGAGATACTGTTAAATTTGTCACTTGCAAACCAATTAGTAAATTAAAGAAATGGAGAATAACTAAATGATTCAACTAAAGACAATGCTAGCGCCAGCCGATAATTCAGGAGCCAAAAGGCTTATGGTCATTGGCATTTCGACAAAGATAGGTAAAGTTGCCACTATAGGGGATGTTGTTTTATGTGTTGTTAAGGGAGCTGATTCGGCAGGTGTGGTTGCCGATCATAAAGAGGTCGGATATAATAAAATTGCATCTTTAGCCAGAGAGGTTATATAAGCGAAGCTTGAAATAAAATTATGAAATTTAAAATTGGAGACAACGTAAAAATAACTGCAGGAAAAGACAAGGGCAGAGATGGAAAAATTGAAAAGATTTTCCCCAAGACCCTCAAGGTTGTAGTTCCTGGAGTTAATCTTTACAAAAAGCATGTTAAAGGTTTTCAGGGTCAAAAAGGGGGAATATACGATATTCCAAGGCCGTTGGGTCTTGGAAAGATTGCCTTAATTTGTCCAAAGTGTAAAAAAGTAACCAGAATCGGTTTTTCAACAAAGGGTGAAAAAAAAGCAAGAATTTGTAAAAAGTGCAAGAAAGAAATAGATATTAAATAGGTATATGGCAAAACAAAGATTGCAGGAAAAATATGAAAAAGAGGCAGTTAAAATCTTAGTTTCGGAATTTGGTATTAAAAATAAAATGGCAGTACCAAAAATTAGTAAGGTTGTATTAAATATTGGAATTGGAAGTGTTGCCAAAAGTAAAGAAGTTGTCGAGCAACTAAAGAAAGATTTGGCTGCCATTTCCGGCCAGAAGCCTGCAACCAAACTGGCCAAGGTTTCAATTGCAAGCTTCGGACTGCGAAGGGGAATGCCTGTTGGAATTGCGGTAACCTTAAGAAGGGAAATGATGTACGCATTTTTGGACAGGCTTTTTTCAATAGTCCTTCCCCGTTTAAGAGACTTTAGAGGAGTATCAAGAAAAAGTTTCGATAAGTCAGGAAACTATACTTTGGGAGTTGCCGAACATACGGTTTTCCCTGAGGCAGATATAACAAGGGGAACTCCTCACGGACTTGAGATTACGATTGTAGTAAATAGTGATAAAAAAGAAATGTCAGAGAGACTTTTGGAGCTTTTGGGTATGCCGTTCGAGAAAGGAGAGGTTAAATGAGTACTGTTGCTAAAGAAAAAAGAGAAGATAAGAAGTTAAAGTTTGAGGTTCGTTACAGGAATAGATGTAAGCTTTGTGGAAGAGGAAGAGGTTATATGAGAAAATTCGGAGTTTGTAGGTTATGTTTCAGAGAACTTGCCCTAAAGGGTGAAATTCCCGGGGTTAGAAAGGCTAGCTGGTAATAATATGTCAGAAACAAATTATCCAATTGGAGATTTTCTAATTAGAATTAAGAACGCGGCACAGGCTAAAAACCGTGAAGTTACAGTTTCTGTAACCAAGAAGAAGGTAGCTATTGCCAAAGCTTTGGAAAAAGCAGGTTTTGTAGAGGAAATTAAATCTAAAGACGGAATATTAAGTTTAAGTGTGAGCTTTAGCCACAAAAGCCCGATTTTGATGGACCTTCGGCTTGTTTCAAAACCAGGAAGAAGAGTTTATTACAAACTTTCGGATATTGAAGCAAAAAGGGGACCGTCAACTTTTCTTGTCAGTACGCCTAAAGGGATTCTAACCACAAAAGAAGCTAAGAAAATTGGATCCGGTGGGGAAATTATTGCAGAGATTTGGTAATAAAATAATATGAGTAAAATTGGAAAACAACCAGTTAAATTACCTGAAGGTGTAACCGCCAAGATAACAAGAGATCTTGTTGTAGTTTCCGGTTCAAAGGGCAGTCTTGAGAGAAAGTTGCCCCATGGATTTTCGGTTGAGGAAAAAGATGGTTTTCTAACCGTTAAACCTCAAAATAATACATATTCTCTTTCACCCAACTATGGTACAACAAGAGCGCTTTTAGCCAATATGGTTGCGGGAGTATCAACCGGATGGAAAAAAGTACTGGAGTTGGTTGGAGCGGGTTATAGAGCCGAAGTAACAGGAAGTAGTCTTACTCTTAGTGTAGGCTATTCCCATCCTGTTAAGTTTGAAGCGCCTGAGGGAATTTTCATTAAGGTAGAAAAAATGCTTTTGACAATCGAAGGGACAGACAAAGAAGCCGTGGGTCAGACGGCTGCGACTATTAGAAACATTAGACCTCCGGAACCATATAAAGGAAAAGGTATAAAATACCAGGATGAGATTGTAAGAAGAAAAGCGGGTAAAGCAGCAAAAACTGCAGGAGGACCAGTATGATCAACAAAAAATCTGAACAAAGAAAACTGAGAGTAAGGTCTAAGATTAGAAGACTAAGTAGTCGTCCCAGGCTTTCGGTTTTTAGGTCAAATAAATTGATATATGCCCAGGTTATTGATGATACTAAAGGAGTTACCTTGGCTGCAGCCTACGGAGACGATTCAAATAAAGTTGGTGAGGAAGTTGCTAAAAAATCTTTAGCCAAAAAGGTAAAAGACGTTGTTTTTGATAAAGGGGGATATAGATATCACGGAAGAGTAAAAGCTTTGGCTGATGGGGCAAGAAAAGGAGGACTTAATTTCTAATATGGGAAGAAATTACCAAAGCAATTACAGAGACCAGGCTCCAAAAGAGTTTGAAGAAACGGTTGTTCAAATAAATAGGATATCCAAAAAGACCAAAGGTGGAAATCAGGTTAGGTTTTCCGCGCTGGTTGTTGTTGGAAACAAAAAAGGTAAGGTTGGAGTCGGTCTTTCAAAGGCAACCGATGTCCGAAGTGCCATAAGAAAGTCAATTGATAAAGCAACCAGAAATGTAATCACAATTAGAATGGCAGGATCCACCGTCCCCTATTCCGTCAGAGAAAAGTTTTCTGCAGCTAGGGTTTTAATTAAACCGGCCCCATCCGGAAGCGGAATTATTGCGGGGGGCCCCATGAGAGTTGTTTTGGAAGCTGTTGGGATCAAGGATGCGGTTGGAAAGATTTTAGGGACAAATAACAAAATATCAAATGTTTATGCGACACTTAAAGCACTTCAGACTATTTCTGAAATTGCCGAAAGAAAGGAGAATAATATCAAATGACAAATTTACCTAAAGTAGTTGAGAACAGGAAAAAAAGAGTAGGTCGTGGTTATGGATCGGGAAAAGGTGGTCACACAGTAGGACGTGGACAAAAAGGACAAAAATCAAGAACAAAGATAGGCGTCCTTTTTGAGGGAGTCAAAGTCAAGAAATCTTTACTTAAAAGACTTCCTTTTCAAAGAGGAAAAGGAAAAAATAAGGGTGGAAAGGGCCCGGTGATTGTAAATGTGGAAGCTTTAAACATCCTTCCGGCAGGATCGAAAGTAACCATAGAAACACTTATTAAAGCCAGAATTGTGGACGAAAAAGACGCAAGAGCATATGGAGTAAAGATCTTGGGCAACGGGAAACTGGAGAAGAAGTTAATAATCGAAGTCCCCGCTTCCAAATCCGTCTTAAAGTTCCTCGAAAAATCAGCTAAAGTTTAAAAATAATACTTTGGTATGGAAAGAATAAATGTACCGCGCGGCAAGAAGCTTATTGGAGGCGGAAGCATTGAAACGCTTGAACCGTTTTGCTGTGGGGAGGCAATAGCTAAAGCTTTTCCTCATTTAGGACCAAATGGCGAAAAACATAAAGGGAATATGAGAGTTAAAGAAGTAATAAGTACATTAAGATTTGTTGCTCAAGCTGCCTGTGTTCAGGCTGACTGTGATGTGACTGTCGAATTAACGGGAGTCCCGCGTAGTAGTTAATAACCTCTATTTTTAGGTTCAGGTTTGGGATATAATTCAAAACGTTATGCTTAAACAAATTGGCCAGTTTTTTGCGAAGATCATTAAATCTCCCGATATTAGGAAAAAGGTGATTATCACCGCGCTTATTCTTGTTGTTTTTAGGTTTACCTCCCATATTCCGGCAAGCGGTATTGATAGAGAGTCCCTAAAGGCTCTCTTTTCCGGAAGCCCGTTTCTTTCCCTTTTGGATGTTTTCTCCGGGGGAACGTTGGCCAATTTTTCAATAATGGCCCTTGGCCTTAATCCATACATCAACGCCTCGATTATTTTCCAGTTGTTGGGTTATGTAGTTCCAAAACTTGAGGAATTGCAGAAAGAAGGCGAGTATGGGCAGGAAAAGATTAATCAGTACACAAAGCTTCTAACCGTGCCTCTGGCTGCACTACAGGGCTTTGCAATGTACTCCTTACTTCGGTCCCAGCACGTAATTTCCACTCTTTCTCCGATTTCCATTCTTTCTTTGGTTTTGACTATGACCGCAGGAACCGTTTTTGCGGTTTGGCTGGGAGACCTAATTTCCGAGCACGGTCTTAAAAATGGAGTGTCCTTTCTTATTTTTGTAGGAATTATCTCAAGGCTTCCTGTAACTTTAGGACAATCCATAAGTGTCTTTCAGGCCCAGGATATTCTCAAAGTTGTCATATTTATGGCAGTTGCCCTTCTTGTTATTGCCGCAATCATTTTCATGAACGAAGCGGTTAGAAGAATTCCTATTCAATATTCAAGAAGAACCGGAAATTTCAGCGCATCTCCGGTTTCTAGCTATCTTCCTTTAAGACTTAATCAGGCGGGAGTAATTCCCATTATCTTTGCAGTATCTTTAGTTTTAGCTCCTTCCCTAATAAGCCAGTTTCTTTCAAATTCCGGCAATGCAGTAATTTCCCAAATTGCATCAACCATAAATCAGGTTTTTACTCCGCAATCTTTGGTTTATAACATTGTTTATTTCATTTTAGTTTTTGGATTTACTTATTTTTATACTGCAGTTGTTTTTAATCCCGAAAAAATTTCCGAAAATTTGCAAAAAGGCGGAGGGTATATTCCCGGAATCAGACCCGGAAAAGAAACCGCCAAATATTTATCATTTGTTCTTTCAAGAATTACTTTGGTGGGAGGAGCTTTCTTGGGGTTAATTGCAGTTCTTCCATCTTTTTTTCAAAAAACAATTGGAGTAGCAAATTTGGCAATTGGAGGAACGGGAATTTTAATCGTTGTTTCGGTTGTTTTGGAAATAGCCCGTGAACTCGAAGGAGAATTAGCGATGCGCAAATACGAAGCCTTCGTTAAATAATATGAATATTCTTTTAATTGGCCCTCAAGGTTCAGGTAAAGGTACACAGGCCAGACTTTTAGTCGAAAAATTGGGCTTTTATTACTTTGAGATGGGTAGTTTTATTAGGAATCTGGCAAAAAATAATTCCACAATTTCCAAAATAATAAATGAAGAAGGAAAGCTTGTTCCCGATGATATGTTTTTCTTTGCAATGAAGGCGCTTTTGGGAGAGAAAATAAAATC
>JAPLZT010000147.1 GCA_026394855.1 Candidatus Woesebacteria bacterium | reverse complement strand
TTGTGGAGAAAAAAACAAGGAAGGCATCCAGTTGGACTATAAGCGGGATTTGCCATCAAATCTACCTAAACACATTGTGGCATTTGCTAACACTAGAGGGGGAATAATTATTATTGGAGTTGAGGAAGATAAAAAAACTGGCGTTCCTGTTAAATGGGAGGGAATAAAAAGTGATGCCAAGTTAATAGAAAAAATTTGGCAACTGATATCTAATATAACTCCGCTTCCTGGTTGTGAAGTTTGGATGACTGATTCAAAAGCTGATATGTCTTTTATTTTGATTAGAATTTTGGAGGGTAGTCAAACTCCTTACTATGCTTTTAATGATAGCAATTTATGGGTCAGAACAGGGAATGTCAGCAACCCAATAGACATTGCTTCACCTGATTATGCTCAACTACTTTTTAAAAATAAGGAGAGCGCAAAATTAGCCAGAGATCAATACGTTTCTCAGGCTAACAATCTTTTTGAATTTTCTTTAAAAAATGCCGATAGAGAAAGAAAACTATTAATTTCTGAAGAAAGGACAGATTATGAGAGGAGAAAGAGCCAGGGTGATCCCCAGGTTTTTGCCGACGACCTTGCTGGTGGTTTTAAATCTAAGCTTTATCCAAAAAACCTCGGCAGCGAAGCTTCAATGTGTACCATATTGGTTCAACCCTTCTATCCAAGCAAAGCGTTACTTAGTCCCTCTGAAATTAAGGAACAAATAATAAGTATCAGAGACTTAAACAAAACTCCCGAGATGTACTTTCCCGATTTAAACATGAAGCCGGTGCCTCAAGGATTAATGGATTTCGAATGGGGGCACGCCGATGGAAACATTGATTGTCATCAAATTTATTCTGCGGGTCTTATATATTCCTCTGAAGACGTTTTACGTGTTGATAGAGAGTCAGGGAACAAATTAATTTATCTCGCTCATATTATGAGTAGACTGTTTCAAGTTCTGAAAGCCGCAAGTAATTTTTATTAATTAGCTAATTATCAGGGTGGACTTGAGGGATATGTAGAGGTGAAAGGAACCGAAAACATTCCACTCGTTGGATTTCAAAGACAGTTTTTCGGTAGAGAAATTCGAGGACTAATGCCTAGCTATAAGCTTGAATTTTCTGAATTGGACACTGCAAAGGTTGGCGAACCCAGTTCTTTCCAGAAGTTTTATATTAATTTTGTGAAAGATTTGTTTTGGTCGTTCGGATATTCAGATCTACCCGAGGATGTTGTGAAGCTTTTTTTGAAAGAGATGCATTGGCTAATTGAGTAATTTATTAAGAGCTAGTTAATTGATTTAATTAAAATTTATTTATGAAAAAAGATCTCGTCGAAAGTTTACGCCATATGCAGTCCAATCCGACGACCGGACTTCCTCACAATCAACATGTAATTAGTACCCAAGTTGAGACCATTTTTGCTATAGACAACCTGAATGAACAAATTAAGAGGTTGACGAAGACGGTTGAACAAAATGAGATCCAAAGTCAAAAACTTGAAAAATCAAATATCAATCTTCAGCTAATTATGGTTGTGCTTACTTTTATCACTGCAATTATTGCAGTATTCCCAATTTTTCTTTTTATCTTTAATAACCTAATATTCCCCATCGCTTCAAAATTGTTGAATGTTGCCGTAATACCATTAACAATCTCTGTGCTGATTGCTTCTATGTTATCCATAATTACAAGTTGGTTGGTCTCCCGATATAAAAAAAGATTTGCAGATATAATAAGAATCTCTGACAATGTAGACATTGTTTTAAGGGATAAAGATGGTCGTACAAAAGAGATTAGAAGTAATTAAATTCAAACTAACTGAAAGAGTAATTTAATAAATAAGGTTGGAATTTTGAAACTTATGTTTTGGCAAAAAGTAACAGAAGGACTTTCATTTACTGGTGTGACAGAAGTATCGGTTTGGCAAGACGTATTTCTGGGGGTTCTTTTGATCCCGATTGCAGTTGAACTGCTTAGAAAATTTATTGTCTATCTCGACAGAAAGAGACCTCTCAAATTACTCCTCGGAGATTTTTTCAGCCCTGAAAAGAAAACATTGGTTTTTCTGTCACAGCTGTCTGCAGCCACTGAATCAGCAGAAATCATTACCGGTCAAAAATACATTGTCAAATTTCCAAGACCACTACCCAGTGTCAGGGATATTATTGGAGTTGAGCTTCGTCAAAACATAGATCCTGTTTGGTCAGAGGGAGATGGAGAATGTTTGGCTAGTATATTTAACATTTTTGGAAAGGCTGGAAAAATTGAGGGGTTAGAGGTCGGAGATTCCATAGGGGATTGGTCAAAATGGTCTAATCCAACAATATCAATAGGTTTTAGTCCAAAAACACACAAACTTATAGAAAAATGTGAGCCAGTAGATTTCGTCTTAGAGAATGGGGAATTATCCATTAATGGACATGATCTAAAACTTAATTCATATCGGCTAAATGACGCTGCCATTATTCAGAAGACTTATATTAAAAACAACCACACGCCAGTACTATTACTTGCTGGTCTTGGCACTACTGGAACAAGCGTTGCTGGCTATTTCTTTAATAAATCTAGTGCTGATTTGGGAAAGTTGTATAGTGATGATACATTTTGTCTACTTCTTTCGGCGAAAATTGATGAGGGGAGGGAATCAGTTGTTCTTAGAGCAGCATTTCCCCGACCATCATTTTTAAGAATTGTAACGCACTATCCAACCTTTATGCGACTCAATAAAGACTCCATATTTCCACAGAATTAGACTTGCACAGTCAGGGTCTGTGTTCTCAATTTCTTAATTTCTTCCCATCTGACTTTAATTAATTCAACCTGAATTGTGTCCTGAAACGCCTTAACAATCCTGTTTGTAGCCTGTATTATAATTTCAGGGTTAGGGAGCCAGTTGGCACTTAATATACTAATATTTGTTATAATTTTTGGTGATGTCTAAAATCTTCAAGAATTTTAAAAAATTACTAATTCCAGGATTAATAATTTTATCTTTTATCATTGGATTTTTAGGACGCGGACTCATTTTTAATCAGGATAAAACCTCAGCTACCCCAACTTCTTCTACCAAACCTGGGAATATTGTTCTACCGAATCCAAAAGAGGGGGTGTATAAAGTTACGAGAGTGCTGGACGGGGATACAATCGAAATTGAAACAGGTGAAAAAGTGCGGTATATGGGAATCAATGCCCCCGAGAATAACGAAAGATGGGGCATGACGGCTAAAGAGTTTAATGAAAAAATGGTTTCGGGGAAGGAAGTTCAAATTGAATTGGATAGATTAAAAATAGACAACTATGGCCGTGTTTTAGCTTACGTCTGGGTAGATAAGAAAATGGTAAACGAAGAACTGTTGAAAGAGGGTTTGGCTAAAGTTCTAATAATTAAAGGGGAGGCAAAGTTAAAATATATTGACCGCC
>JAPLZT010000152.1 GCA_026394855.1 Candidatus Woesebacteria bacterium | reverse complement strand
CTGTTGTTTGGAATTCTTTTTGTGCCTACGGGGGTGGTTCAAGCGGGTCTCATTTCTTCCTTGTCTTCCCTTTTTGTTGGTGATCAGGTTTATGCAGATGCAGACACAAACACAGTAAATTCCCCTCAATCTAGTGATAATTTACAAAGTTCAGCTTTGTCTCTACGAGCAAATGCTACCTACGCTTCCTACCTGCAAGATAAAACAAATGATACAAATGCGAATACAGATAATATCTTTAGTAATGCATTTTCTCCCCAAAATAACGGAAGAGATACTTCTGATGTTTCTTTGGTAGAGATGATTGTTTACACCGTAGAAGACGGGGACACGCTTTCGGAAATTGCTGATAAAGAAAATACTTCTGTAAATACTATTCGTTGGGAAAACAACATTTCCGGTCAGAAGATTTCAGTTGGGCAAAAACTCAACATTTTCCCTGATTTTATTGGGGTTAGACATATAGTTAAAAATGGAGATACTGTAAGTAAAATTGCTGATAAATATGACGCAATTGCCGAGGATATCTCAATATTTAATGATATTTTAAATGGAGACACCCTTAAACCAGGGGATGTAGTTTTCGTGCCTAACGGTATTATTAAACCGGTTGTATCAAAATCAACATCTTCTTCCGGTTCAAGTTATACTGCTTCTTCTAATACAAAAGTACAATCAGGAGTATATATCATACCAATGCAAGGAATAATAACCTCCCCCTATGGTCCTAGAAAAGGAGGGTTCCATCCCGGGGTAGATATAGGTGGTGGCAGAGGAACTCTCGTGGTAGCTGCTGCAGATGGCATAGTTGTTAAAGTAGTTAGTGGTTGCGTAGAAGGTAGAAAAAGTTGTGGTAGTGGTTATGGAAACCATATTGATGTAAAGCACAAAAATGGTGATACGACAAGGTATGCTCACTTAAGTAAAACTTTTGTAAGTGTTGGACAGTCAGTTTTTCAAAGGCAACAAATTGGCGCAAGTGGTAACACTGGAAATTCAACTGGTCCACACCTCCACTGGGAAATTGAAAATAGCAATGGATCAACGGTGCGTCCTCCAATTTAAACCCCCGCGAGTTTTATTGCTCCATACAAAACCACAACACCTAAAATTGTGGCAAACGTAGTCCACATCGTGGGATGATTGTGATGACTTTCTGGTAATAAATCCGAGGCGCCGATATATAAGAAAAACCCGGTAAATACAGCGAGAATTATACCTAAGGTAGATTCGGAAACGGAAAAAAATAAAGTGGAAATTATTCCTAATACTGGAGCAATGGCGTCAACCGAAAGCCATTTAAAAGCCTGTTTTTGTGTACCAGAATTTTTTAATATCATATTGACAGTATTTATTCCGTCAGAAAAATCATGAACTAATACAGCGATAGCTACAATGACACCAACCGCGCTTGATACTTGAAAAGCTAAACCTATTGCGACACCGTCTAAAAAACTATGCACAGATAAACTTCCAGCTCCTAGTAATCCTCTTCTGTTTGGATTACATTTTTCGTTGTTATGGTCACAGTGCGAGTGAAAGAAAAAGAGTCTATCTAAAATCATATAAGTTACAAAACCGAGAGCGGTAATGGAAGTAATTAAACTAATGTCCAAACTTCCCTTTCCTAATTCTAATGCTTCAGGCAACAAATCAAAAAACGCTACACCAATAACTGCCCCAGCGGAGAAACCTAAAATTAAATGCAGTTTATCTTTGAAACGTAAAGCAAACATTCCACCTAAAAAAGTAGAAATTAATGTTGCGATGCTTATCCATATAATCATAAGATTATTATACAGTTTTTTGTCTAAAGTGGTAGAATATTTATTTTTTTTATGTTAAGATAACGCAGTTAAGAAAAACAACGGGCTGTAGTATATCGGTTGTACAAGTGCTTTGGGAGCATTTAGGCTGGGTTCGACTCCCAGCAGCCCGACATTGCGGGATTAGTTTAGTGGTAGAATAAGAGTTTTCCAAACTCTGGGCAGGCGTTCGATTCGCCTATCCCGCACAGATTATGTTTACATGCTGATCACAAAATAATATCACTGACTACTTTTATTCTGGCTTTTTTGTTTTTTAGATCGAGGGATACAACCAATAAATCCACTTGCCATTCTTTTTCGTCTGGTATTTTTTTTGATAAAAGATAAGTTTGAATCGTGCGGGCCATTCTTTTAAGTTTCCATGGATGCATATTATCTTCTGGCCTGGAGTCAGCCGATGTTCCGCGTGAAACACTGTCAAGGATGGTTCTTGACATAGATTTAACCTCTATAAAGTATAATTTACTAGCTTTTTCAGCTATTATGTCTATTTCACCCCATTTTTTAGTATAATTTCGATCTAATATTAAAAAACCATGTTTCACGAGAAACTTTACAGCCACATTTTCTCCAATTTCCCCTGTTTTTTGTGTCTCTGATGTAAAAACTTTTGGCATATAAAATTATGTTTTGGCTTATAAATATTAGTTTTTTGGGAATGTTTCACGCCTGCCCACCTCTGTCGGGAGCAACAGTATAATTTTTGTTTCACGTGAAACCTTTAGTAAAAATTTTATGTCTTTTATAAAAATATTCTTATTTTACAACGTATTTTG
>JAPLZT010000121.1 GCA_026394855.1 Candidatus Woesebacteria bacterium | reverse complement strand
ATAAGCATCGTCTCTTTTTTCTGCCGGAACAATCCATGTACTTATTTTTTGTCTTCCGGAAGGTGTTTCATTTAGGGTCGAAAGATCCAAATCCCCGTAGAAAGTTAAAGCTACGGTTCTTGGTATTGGAGTTGCCGTCATGGTAAGAACATGGGGGGAAATATTCTTTCTTCCAACCTTTTTTACAAGATGTTCCCTTTGCTCTACTCCGAATTTATGCTGTTCATCAATTACCACAAGCGAAACTTTATCCATATTTATCTTTTGGCGAATTAGGGAGTGGGTTCCTACAAAGACATCTGTTCTTCCTAAATCAGATTTAGAAACAGACGAAGTTATCAGACTAATGCGCACTTTGAACGGTTGAAGAAGTTTGTTTAGTGTATCAAAGTGCTGTTGAGCCAGGATTTGAGTCGGAGCCATGATTACACTTTGGCAGCCGTTGAGAAAAGAGATAAATGCGGCTGTAGCCGCAACTACTGTTTTTCCGCTCCCGACATCTCCTTCTAAAAGCCTATTCATCGGGTATGGTTTTTGAAAATCTTCGATTATTTCATCTATTACATCCACTTGGGAGTTGGTTAATTTAAAAGGAAGGCTTTCAATAAATTGATTTATTTCATCCCGCTTTATCTCAAGTTTGTAAACGGGATGGTTTTTCTGCCAAGCGGATTTTCTTTTTAAGTTTGTAATCTGAAGTGCCAGAAGTTCATCAAAAGCCAGTCTTTCTCTTGCCTTCCCTGCTTTATTGGGATCATTGGGGAAGTGAATTTCTTTGATTGCGGAAGGTAAATCCATAAAGCCGTAGGTTTGAGGAAGATATTCTTTTACGTTAAGTTTAATTAACGAATATGCTGTTTTAATTCTTCCCCTTAACCATTTGGATGAAATTCCGTATGTTTCGGGATAAATGGGAACAATACCTTCTGTATCTATAAGGGGCGAAATCATGGCCTTTTTTCTTCCAAACCAATCTATTTTACCGGAGAAGGAATATGTTTCTCCTTCCTTCATGGTTTTAATTAAAAAAGGCTGATTAAACCAGATGACATCAATCTTCCCTGATTTATCGGTAACTTTTGTAAGCTGAATTTTCTTGCCTGTTCTTGTGTAGATATTTTTAATTGAATCGACATTGCCCTTTATGGTAAGGCTGTCCCCTATCGAAAGACGGGAAATGGGAGATTTTTCCCTAAAATCAAGATATCTTGCGGGAATATGATATATTAAATCCTTAAAGGTTTTTATACCCATCTTTTCAAGTCTTGTTTGATAGATGGGACCGACCATGGGAAGAAGAGATACCGGAGAATTTAGGTCCATAGCCAAATTGTAACACTAGAAAGCACTTAGGAAAGGAAGAACTGATGTTGCAAGAAGGCCAAGAGTAGCAATCACGATAATAACCATGACAATCTTTTTTTGTTTTTTAGTAAGTAGCATTTTTAAGCTGTAAGCTATTTTGCAATCAAAAATGTTCTGGATCCAACTTTTATCTTATCACCTGATTTTATTTTAAGCGACGGGTCAATGCTTACGTTGCCGTTAATATCTACCGCATTTTGCTTGATAAGTTCTTTGGCATTTGAGAGGCTTTGCCTTTGAGTAAATGGCGCAATTGTTTCTGCCAGACTCCCTCCCGAAGATACTTTAATATCGAAAGTTGGTGTTTTGTCTTGGAATGTATTTTCGAAGTGTTTTTGGGCGTCTTGTGCCTTATCTTCGTCGTTAAGCCACTTAGTTAACTCGAATGCTAATATTTTTTTGTATTTCATCGGATTATCTCCATTTTTAATAGCTTTCTCAATTTCGGAAATTTCCTCCAAAGATTTATTAGTTAGAAGCGTAAAGCAGTTTGTGATGGAGTTGTCTGAAAGGCTCATTATTTTGGAATAGAAATCGAATGGTTTGTCGGCAAGACCGATTGCATTGCCTTCTGTCTTTCCGATTTTATTTCCATTACCATCCGTTAAGAGTGGTACCGTCAAAACGTATTTTTCTTTATGAAGAATATTTTTCATCAATTTTCTTCCCATTAACATATTAAATACCTGATCGGTTCCTCCAATTTCGAGATCTACATCCATCGCGACAGAGTCATATGCCTGCATAAACGGATATAAGAATTCATTCATATAGATATCTTGTCCTTTCTTAAGTCTTTCCTGAAACATGTCCCTTTCGATTATTTGTGCAGAAGTCAGATTGTGGGACAGTTTTAAAAATTCAATTGCACTCATTTTACCAAGCCATTCTCCATTAAATTTAACTTCTACAGCATTATCCCCTGTAAAATTTAAGATTTTTGAAGACTGCTGTTTATAGTTTTCAGCGTTTTTCAGTACTTCTTCGTGTGTAAGAGTTTTTCTATCACTGGATTTGCCCGAAGGGTCCCCTATCATTCCCGTAAAGTCGCCAATTAGAAAAATAACTTTATGTCCAAGCTTTTGAAATTGAGCGAGCTTTCTTAATCCTACGGCATGACCTATATGCAACTCACTGCCGGTTGGATCTATTCCCATGTAAAGTTTAATTTTCTTTTTAGACATCAGGGATGCTAGACCATCTTTAGTTGGAAGGATTCGTTCGACGCCTCTTGTCAAAACTTCGTCAATTGTCATATAGCTTAATTATATACAGCTTTATTACAATCTACCAATTTAATCTTCCTCTTTTTGTTTGGAGTGAATTTGAGGCCACCTTTTTATGTTTAACCAACAAGTTTGACAATAATGTCTATAGTGAACGAAATAACTTCGTACACCAAATTCTTCTTCTGATTTAATTTCTTTATTGCAAATATCGCAAATTGTTTTGTAAGACATGGTAAATGATAATAACACTAGTGAAAGGAATGTGGTCAACTGCATCTTACTTTGTTACAATGTATCAGATATGTGGAGGGATAGAGTAAGAAGAAGTCAGAGAGTAACTAAAAGCAGAAAACTTGTAAAACTGGCCAAACTTATTTTTTTTGGAGCAATCGGGATTTTGCTTGTTTCTTTTTTGGCACTCCCCCTTCTTGCTTTAAATCTTCCGTCTCCCGATAAAGTAGTCAGACATGAGGGCTATGCTACACAGATTTTGGATAGAAATGGGGAAACTTTATATAACGTATATGTTGATCAAAGAAGAAATCCCGCAGCATTTTCCGATATGCCTCTTTATCTTAAGCAGGCTACAATTGCGATAGAAGATAAAAACTTCTATAAACATGGCGGTTTTGATATTCTTGGCATACTTCGCGGATTTAGCCGTATTTTTACGCGCGGATCTGCGCAGGGAGGTTCCACTCTAACCCAACAGCTTGTCAAAAACGTTCTTTTAACTTCCGATAGAACTATTGTAAGAAAAATTAAAGAATTTGTACTGGCAATTGAAATAGAAAGTAAATATACAAAGGATGAAATATTGCAGATGTATCTTAATGAAGCTCCATTTGGAGGAACCGCTTGGGGGGTGGAAGCTGCCTCCGAAACATATTTCGGAAAAAAAGTAAAAGATCTTGATTTGATTGAATCGGCCGTTCTTGCGGGTCTTCCTCAAAGCCCTTCCCGCTATTCTCCCTACTCATCTACCTCTAAAGCGTATGTTGCAAGAACACAAGCGGTACTAAGAAGAATGAGGGAAGACGGATATATAACGGCCGATCAGGAAAAAAATGCAAATGCTGAGGTACCAAATATTTCATTTCAACCTCAGGGATCATCATTTAAAGCCCCCCATTTTGTCCAGTATGTGCAAAAGATATTAACCGACAGATATGGGGATGCGGCAGTTGAACAGGGAGGCTTAAAGGTTACGACAACACTTGATCTTAACCTACAAGATAAAGCTCAGGGAATAGTTTCTGAAGAAATTGCAAAAGTAGAAAAACAGCATATTACAAACGGAGCGGTTGTTGTCATTAATCCATCTTCTGGAGAAATTCTGGCAATGGTCGGATCCAAGAATTTTAATGATCCGAACTACGATGGTCAGGTTAATGTTACAACTTCCCTAAGACAGCCCGGAAGTTCATTTAAGCCTTTTACTTACGTTACCGCTTTTAAGAAAGGCTTTACGGCATCTACGTTAATTATGGATGTCCCCACTACTTTTCCCGGGGGTGCTAATAATCCTGATTATAATCCTGTAAATTATGACGGAAAGTATAGAGGCCCGATTCAGTTAAGATTTGCATTTGGAAATTCCATAAATATTGCCGCAGTTAAACTTTTGGCCATGGTTGGGATTAAGGATGTCTTAGAGACATCCTACAGTATGGGAATAACTACACTTCCCCTCACCCAAGAAACCCTAAATAGAGTCGGACTTTCCTTAACTTTAGGGGGAGGAGAGGTCAGACTTCTTGATTTAACTGATGCCTACGCTCCTTTTATGAATAAAGGTTTTCGTGTTGATCCTTTGGCTATCCTCAAGGTTGAAGACAAAGACGGAAAAGTGTTGGAAGAAGCAAAACCTCAATTAGGAAAACGAGTTTTGACGGAAGAAGAAGCATTTTTAGTAGCCAATATTCTTTCGGATAATTTGGCAAGGGAGATTATTTTCGGAACAAATTCTTTACTTAATATTCCCAATAAACAGATTGCCGTAAAGACAGGAACAACTAATGACAGACGGGATAATTGGACAGTTGGTGGCAATCCTCAAGCTTTAGTTGGTGTTTGGGTAGGAAACAATGATAATTCTCAAATGCTTAATGTTGCCTCCGGTGTTTCAGGTGCCTCCCCTATCTGGAGAAGAGTACTTCTTGAAGCGCTTTCCGGTAAGCCAAGCGTTTCCTTTGATATCCCCGGGAATATAGTCAGTACCAATGTTGATTTAGTTTCCGGGTTTCGTGCCCATGACGGATTCCCTTCCCGAATGGAATATTTTATTAAAGGAACCGAACCCGGTGAAGATACGGTGCATATGATGCTAAAGGTATGTAAAACCGATGGAAAATTGGCAAATCCAAGCGATATCGCAGGAGGAAACTATGATCAAAAAGAATACTTTGTCTTTAAAGAGGAAGATCCCCCGGGAATTTTAAATTGGCTTGGCGGTCAAGGAGATTTGCGATATCATCCGCCTAATGATTATTGCGGTACGGCAAACCCCGTTAATGTTGAGTTTATTTATCCTACAGACAGAAGTTCTGATGTATCAAATAATTTTACAATTAAATTTAGAGCCGATTCAAGTGTAGATATAGTTTCTGCAGAACTTGAAATTGATGGAACAAAAAGAGAAGATTTTACTTCTCTACCATTTGAATATCAGGTTTCGGGACTTAAAGACGGAGTTCATACCCTAAGGGCAAAAGCAAAAGATGCAAACGGCAAAGAATCGGATAGAGTAATTACAATTGGGGTAAATACTTCATGGAGCCCATCTCCTACGCCTTAGTTTGACAAATAGTGTAGAATGCTTTGAATGGAACGATTAACTAATGGGTGGTCTCAAATAAAGAGTTCTTTACCGGAACAGTTAGTTGATCCCGAAAAGAAATGGCTTAGAACATATTTTAAAGCACAAGAAGCTTTATCAGTAAAAGATTTTAATAAGGCAAGAAAAATATTTACCAGGTTAAATAATATTGAAGGATATAATTCTTTTGAAGATCATAATCAAAATTTATTTATGCTAATCGATGTTGCCGTAAGAGGCCAAACTAATAGAAGTTTAAAAATATCCTAGTTTTTTATTACCCCGCCAAATTTTCTCCTAATTTCTTCTAATATTTTTTTTCTTATTTCTTCGACTTCCTTATCTGTTAAGTTTTTAGTTGGGTCCTGATACCAAATTCTGAAAGTGTAGTTATCTTTGTAAATGTCTCGCAATTCAACTTTGGTGATTAGTGAACTGTGATCAGTGAACAGTGAAACGACGTCGCCGATGCGGGTTTTAGGGGGGAAGCTTAAAGTAATGTCTTCTATTTGGGGAGGATATTGAGGAATAGGGGTATATTTCCTTGTATTATTGGATAATTTATTTAAGGTTTCCATGTCAAACTCGTAATAAATAAAATTTTCGTTTTCCAGATTTC
>JAPLZT010000029.1 GCA_026394855.1 Candidatus Woesebacteria bacterium | reverse complement strand
GATGGAGTAGTGGATGATTTCTTTTTCTGGAAATAGTTTGGAGCCGGCACATAACAAAACTATTTTTTCAAATCAATAGACTTGGCAACGTCGGTTTTGTCCCAAACAATAAATTTAAGTCCTGTCGCATCTTTAGGAATTTCAAAAACATAGGAAACCTCTTTAGCCACACTTGGTTGCAATTTCCCCACTGGTATAGCTGCTCCATATAAAGAAAAAGACCTGTTTTGACCATCCTTTAATCCGGGATCTTCATTAAATTTAAATTCCACCGCTTCCGAACCGAGGTTTACTATATCTCCCGTGACTATGACAAAGGAGCCGGATGTGGCCACATCTTTTCCGGAAACGTTGATTTTGGCATTATTTTTTACTTCTTTGACTACCATTGAGAATTTATTTTTTCCAAACGCCATTTCAAACTTTTGTCCCAGGCTAAAATTTTCAAACTTTTGTTCTGCAACAGGGTCCCCCTGTGTAGCCACTCCCGCCAGTATGACAAAAAGAACAATCAGAATAACTACTTTTAAAGCCTGAGTAACTCTTAAAAATCTGTGAGGTATAACCGCAAGTGCAGCCAAACCAAAATACAAAAAACTGACAATTATTTTCTTTTTAAAATTTATTACTCCGGAAGTGACAAAAAAGGCTGAAAATAAACCATTGAGTATAAAAGTAAAAATAGTTTTTAACCCTATTTCCTTTACTTCTTTATTTCCCGAATTTTTCATATAATCACTTAATCCATCATACACCGTTTGACTTGTTGACTACAATTGATATATTCTTATTTAAGATGAGTTTTAAAAGATTATTATTGCTGGTGTTATTTTCCTTCTTTATAGCTTTATTTATCCCAAAAACATCAAAAGCAGTTGATTTAAAGGAAATGTTAACTTCAGAAAGTTCAATTGTGGTGAAAATACAGGAAGGGTTTGAATATTTCTTTGCTTTTGGAGTTCAGAAAAAAGTGGAAGTATTGGAAAAACAAGCTGAAAAAAGGTTAACAATGGCGCAGGGTTACGCGGATGAGGGAAATAATGAGAAAGTACAAAATCTACTGCAAAACTACCTTCAGATAAAAGAAAGACAGAATAATTTATTGGGAAAAACCGGTGGCGGGGAGATTTTGGGGGAGGTTGAAGAAAGAACGATAGAGCAGCAAAAAACAATGGAGGAAATTAAAAATAAAATTGATGATAATGGAAAACAAGGGGTTATTGATGTACAAGAGGTAGTTGTGAATCAGGTAGCAAAACGAGTGATTGATGTGAATGGATCGGAAGGGGCAACTGAGTTTTTAAATGGAGTAGCGCATGTCTGGGCACCCGGAACAGGGCCGGGAGGGGAAGCGGGAGTAGTATATGAAGGTGGTGGAAAATTAATATATGCTCCCGGAACGGGACCGGGAGGGTCGGGTGGGGTCGTGATCGATGGTGGAGAAATGAAGTTTGCAACAGGAACATCTATGAGTGGACCCGGGGCGGACATTAAAACTGTGGAGATAAAGACAGGCGGTACGGTGAATGAGCCAGTCCCCGTAGGTGGTGATATGAATATAACAACCGATACTGTTTTGAATGGTCCGGTAAATACAATTGACGATACCTATGATGACAATAACCGGACAATTGACCCTTGAGATTTTTCTTCACAGTATTGTCTCATTTAATCCAAATGCAAAATTTAAGATAATACCTATAAAGGGGAGATAATTGATTTTGTTGCCTTAAATGATATCAAGAAAGATACAGAAATAACATTTAATTACTATCATAGCGATCCAAAAGATAAGAGCCCGTTATGGTTTGAAGTATGAATAATAAAATAAAAGTCCTTTTACTTCTTTTTATGACTTTGTTGATTGTTACCTTAGCTTCAGGCCGGATATTTTTTGGTTCTGTGGGACATGAAAAACAAATTGAAGTTTTTGTGGTACCTCAGAGTAGAACCGATTTCGATGTAACAAAGGCGTTAAGCGAACAGAAACTTATAAAAAATCCAAAAGCTTTTAAATTTCTCATGAATATCTTTTTTAAAGATAAATATATAGAGTCGGGCGGGTATAGATTGACTCAAAGTATGAATGCCTGGCAGATAGCCAAAAAAATTACTGGAAAGCAGGACCTATTATGGGTTAACATTTCTTTTTGTCCCCGTAAGGAACAGGTAGGAGAAAAGTTGGCGGGTATTCTTAATTGGAAAAGGAGCCAACTGGATGTATGGAATTTTCTATATGAAAATAATAAACCTGAATATTTCGAAGGCGTTTATTATCCTGATACATATTTAATTCCGACCGATGAATCGGAAATTCAGTTGGCCGAGAGGTTTATAAACCGTTTTAATGAAAAGTTTGCTCCATATGCG
>JAPLZT010000025.1 GCA_026394855.1 Candidatus Woesebacteria bacterium | reverse complement strand
CCAAGTCGCATTCAATATTGGCCAAATCTCCAAATAAATTGTCAATTTCCTCTTGTGTCAAAATATCTCCAAACCATATTCTTCTACTAATGTCTAGGGTTTTTCGTTTGGGTAAAGTTAACTCAGCGGTCTTATAGAGATGTTCATAATCGATGAATACCAGTAAGTCTTGTCCATTAGAAGGAGTCAAGATATTTCTTGGTGCTAAGTCTCTCCAAAACATTCCTTCCCGCTCACAAAAAGTCGCAAAACGCTTCAAAGTAGCCAAAATATTACCTCTTGTGTTAGAAGAAACTTGTGTTTCTTTGAATAATTGTTCCATGGTTTGCCCCATAAACGGACTAATTAAAAAGTGATGACCATTTTCGCCTAACAAAACCCAGTCCTTAAGGGCGTCAACTTTTAATCTATTTTTATTTCCGGTATTGAATTTTGTAGTTAATCCGTGAAGAGTTTGTAGATTAGATATTACTGACACCGGGTCATCAATTTCTATCACTACGTACCACTCTTTTAAATCTACCGTGAGGAGCTTACCAATCTTTTCACTATTTTGCATTAAATCTGCAGATGTTATAGGGGGCATATATTGCAAATATTCCGTCAGACTATTTCCAATGAGAGGGGTTAATCTTTTTTGAATTTGTTCTCCGGAGGCTAGATAATAATCTGATGAAAGATTGTTATTACTAATGTCTTCAGCGCTTACCATCTTTTTCGGGTCTTTGCTGCTAAGGCGGTTAATTACAAGACCGGGATCAAACTGGCTTTTGAAATAAAAGTGTGGATGTCCTTTCCAGTTTTTAAGGACATCCTTCCCCATTAAACTTCCATACCAATTCTTAAATTCGTTTGAAAGAAGATCTTGGGAAGAGGATAACAGTTTTTCTTTATCGTCTTTGTTGTTCATCTCAATTATCATTTTGATCAACTCCACCCTGCAGGGCCATAATTTTTAGTATCTTTTTTAATTGACAGATCGTTGGTTCGATTTATAACACTCATTACTTTTTTGTTCATCAACGGTAAATTGGCCTCACACAACTTAAATAGCTTATTAAGTGCCTTTCTAATAGTTTTTTTAGTATTCTTGGGATTGCCGTTCGAAATACTCATAACCACAAACTTATCCTTAATATCAAGATTAGTAAAATTACCAAGATCATCAAGTTTAAATTCGTCCAAACATAACTCTCCTGATGTATACAGCTTCTCATTTATCTTGTGGGTGAAATCATCAATAAACTGCTTGATTTTCAATTTTTGTTTGAAAGATAACTTTTCCTTATCTACACGATCCTTTATTTTTTGCGGATAATAAACAAAGACCATTCTATAAAAAGACATCTCATTAAAAACAGAAAAATATTTTGATTTGATAATTATGTCGGATATATAGGCTGATATTTTTTGTCGATTGTCAACTATTTTCCCTATGCCATCGACCCCAAGGGCCTTAATTGTCAACCACATTTTTAAAGATTCAAAACCCCTGGATCCGTAAAAGGGAGTTATATAACCCAGGTCCCATGCTTTCCCGTTTCTTACCTTTTCCTCATATCGTGTAAATCTTACAAGAGTGTCTCTTTGTTTAAACATTGCAAAACTAAGTGGGTACGGAGAGAAAAGGCCTTTATGCGGATCTAAAGACACCGAATCAGCTTTCTCAATACCATCCAGTTTTTTTCTATGTTTTTTAGAGAATAAAAAACAACCTCCATGACAAGCATCAGTATGAAACCAAACATTGTATTTTCGGCAAAGCTTTTCCAATCCGCTTAGATCATCAATACCGGTCGTTCTAGAATTCCCAGCCACACCCACGACCATAAACGGCCTTTTACCTTCTGGCGGATTTTTGAGTAGTTCTTCAACACTTTCCAAATCAGTTGTGTATTCTGGGGTGGCACCAGCTATTAACAGCGAATCTTGACCGATGCCTAACTGATGAGCTGCGGAACTGTACGAGTAGTGAGAAATAGCACCAGACATAATAATGGCAGGTTGAAAATTTAAACTAGTCAATCCCTTTCCTTTTATTTCAGGGAAGAAGTAATTCAGAGCAGCCATAACACAAATATTATTCGACATACACCCACCTGTGGTTATCATTCCTGATACTTCTGAAAGAGAATTTATCTTTTCTAGGGGTTTATAATCATAACCTATAATCTCACGAAGCCATTCTATTAGTTGAATTTCAATAAAAGTTGCAATTGGAGCACTTCGGGTGAAGTTAATCATATTTTGATTTAGAAACTTTGAATAAATATCGGCCAAAAAGGCTGGTATGGCGTTACCTGAATCCGGAAATGCCAGATAATTTGGATCAAACTGTGCAATTGAGTACTTCCCTATTGGATCTCTCAAAATTTTTAATAAATTATTTATTTTAGTACCTTCGTGTGGGAGAGATTCTGCAACCATTTTTTTAAGCTCCTCGGGGCTTTTATAGACAAGAAATTTATTATTTCTAATTTTCCCGGAATAAAAATCAAAACATAAGTCGATAAGATCACTAAATAACTTTTTTTGTGTCTTCTTGTCTTTTAAGGGTAGAAAATATTCTTCGTAATTGTTTCGTTGCCTGCCCATAGAAATTATAGTAAGAATTATACCAAATACATGGTAAAATACCCACAAAACCATGATTACTTTAGGAATTAAACCATTTGGTCACGATACGGGCGCGGCTATTGTTGTGGATGGAGTGATTGTGGCCGCTACTTCAGAAGAAAGATTCAATAGAGAAAAGCACAGTCGTAAGTTTCCACATAATGCTATTAAATTCTGTCTAAAACAGGCTGGTATTGATAATATTAATCAGATAGATGAGATATCGATTGGATTTGATTATTTAAGACTTATCTTTCACCTTGATGTAGTAGGGTTTTTTAAATACTTTCCTGACTATACAAAAGAGTCCTTGGTAAACGGAGTTTACCAAATCAAAAAAGTTTTTGGCACAAAAAGGATTCTTCGTAATGAAATGGGCTACAAAGGACCTATCAAATTCTTGGACCATCACGATTGCCATGCAGCAGTTGCCTATTATCCTTCAGGATTCAAAGATACAGCGATTTTAACGATAGATGGGAGAGGAGAGCTTGCGTGTACGAGAATTTATCAGGTAGAAGATAATAGTTTCAAAAAGATGTTTCAACTAAATTATCCAAACTCCCTAGGAGCATTTTATTCCTGTATAACCGAATATCTAGGCTTTAAAGATAATGAAGATGAAGGCAAGGTCATGGGACTAGCTGCTTATGGTAAGGACTCTTTAGTAAGAAAGATGAAGAAGGTGCTCATAGTCGAAAATGGCTTTTATGGTCTTAACCTTAAGTACTTTGATTTTCCCAGATTCCCCGATAGAAACGTTTCCTTTGAGTTTGTCAGATTGTTTGGGCCGCCAAGAAAGAAAGGTGAAGAAATCATACAGCGACACAAAAATGTTGCCAAAGCGTCTCAGATAATTTTTGAAGAAGCAATGGTAGAACTTGCCAAACATGCTCGTAATATCACGGGGAAAAGAAATTTGTGTCTTACAGGAGGAGTTGCCTTAAACAGTGTTGCCAATGGAGTAATTGTCAGGAGAAAGATTTTTGATAGTGTATATATCTACCCTGCAGCTGGGGATGATGGGATCTGCATTGGAGCAGCTTTGCATTCTTACTACTCTCGCGACAATAAAAGAATGTACTTTAAAAATAATCAATCTCCTTATTTAGGTTACAGTTCAAGCGATAAGGAAATTTTAAAAGCAATTAAAAAATATAAGTTGTCTTATAGAAAGTCGAAAAATATTTGTAAAGATGTTGCCATACTTCTAACTAAGAATAAATGCGTTGGCTGGTTTCAAGGAAGAGCCGAGTTTGGCCCAAGAGCATTGGGGAATAGAAGTATAATAGTTGATCCCAGAAAAGTGAAGAATAAAGATTTAGTAAACTCGAAAATAAAATTCAGAGAAGCTTTCCGTCCCTTTGCTCCATCTGTTTTACAGGAATACTCTGAAGAGTATTTTGAGACGAATGGTGTAGAGTCACCATATATGATACTTGCTTTTGATGTGAAGAAAGATAAAAGAACAATAATTCCCGCAGTTACTCATGTAGATGGAACAGCGAGGGTCCAAACTGTAAATAAAAAACAAAACTTGAAATATTGGAGTTTAATAAACGAATTTTATAGGATAACTGGAGTTCCTATAGTATTAAACACCTCTTTCAATAGAATGGGAGAACCAATAGTTAATAAGCCAAAAGAGGCTATTGACTGTTTCTTGGGGTCTGGACTAGACGCACTAGCTTTAGGTGATTACTTGATAGTAAAAGAATAAATCCTTTAATTTAAATTTTCTAATACTGTTGGGGTGGGAGACATTGTTGGCTCGGGAGTAGGAGTAACAGTTGGTGTGGGTGTTGGGTTTGGTGATGGTGTTGGAGTCGGAGCTGATGTGGGAATAGGTACTGGGATTGCCGGAAGAACTTCAAGTACTTTGTCTTTTGAATTGTAGATTCCTAGAGCAAGGATCCTTTTATCTACCCACTTCAACTTTTATTAGAAAAGACAAGATGGAAGGAAGTGGCTCCCTAATCAGATCA
>JAPLZT010000151.1 GCA_026394855.1 Candidatus Woesebacteria bacterium | reverse complement strand
ATCAAACTCTGCATTCCATATAGCAGGATTTCTTACATGTTTAACTGCCTCTCTTAATTTTAATAGAGAATAATTAAGATTATAGAATGTATCAAAACTTTTAACTCCCGTCATTTGTTCTCTCCATGTGGAAAGACCTCGAGTAGCTAAATACATCCCATATCCTGTTAAAAGCAGGGTTGCTACATCTTTAACAATTATATAAACTTGTCCATCAGTGAAATTCATTTTTTGTTATTATACGCCTTGCTTTTCTTCCTGTCTTGCCATTTTTCTAATTCGATCGTGAATATTTTTGCGGAGCTTTTCTTCATACTCATCAAGCAAGGCTTCATCTTCCTTGTCTTCCTTTGATTCATCAGTTTTTACCTTATTTTTTTTTCATTTCCTCATCCATATGCTCAAGGTAGCGCCAAGAGTCGGCAACATTGCCTTTTTCTTGAATGGATATTGCGATGTTTTTTCTAGCCCATAGTTTCAGATTACTTTCGCGCGCAATTTCTACTTCTTCAGCAAATTCTGGATCAGCTTCCATGATATCGTGGTACTCTTTTTCAGTCATCTTATTTGCATGATGGCGCTGTTCAGATATAGGAGCACCAATGAGTGCCGCTTCCTTTATTTTTGCCTTTCTAAAATCGGTCAATAATCGAGCTAATTCCTCTTTTAGTTGGGGGTTTTCTTCCATCCAACGATAGTATGTCGCTTCTGAAATTCCTGCATGTTTATATTGTTTTACAGGTCTTTCGCCCCTACTCGCAGCATCTTTCAACTGCAAGAGAACTGGTTTAAGTTCTTCTCGCATGGATTCAGATATTTTTTTATTTATTTTTGATCGATTGGTGGGCCTTGCCATATAATTTTTCTACTAGGTTTGTAATGCTTCTCTATTTTACATCACATAAATAGAGATAGCCATAATTACTTTTTTCTGATATTCTCTGTGAATGAAGAATATATGGATTCTAACAGAGGAAAGACCTAAAAATGAAGTAATTAAAACAATTCTAGAAAAACTGGCTTTGGATAATGATTTTGGGATAAAAAGCTCTGGAATGTCTGTTGTACCCATCATGCGTGACGGCAGGTTTGTTTTTATTTATAAAGTAGAAGGGGTTCAATGTGAAGGTTATAAAAATGTTTTAATTAAATTAGCCAGTGGCGATTCCAGCTTTGTTGATTTTCTTGTTTTTCTACAAGAAGCAGAACCTGACAATAATTCAAAACCTTTTTATGCCATCGAAGAAACTAAAACTGATGATTCTGAATCTCGCAATACAGGTGTCTATCAAAGATGTAGTAAATTTGTATATATTGAATTCTACTATCCAGGCATTAAAAAAATAATGCTTTATAATCTTCAAATTTCCCAGAAAAAAGAGCCGACAGACACCAGTATATTTGGAACAAGAATGCTAAGAACTATAGGTGTTGAAATTCTTGGGAAAGTTCATGATAAAGAAATACTGAAACCGTTCTCCAGTTTGAAAGAATTGGTTGATCTTAAAAATTCAATGAGAATGCCACCAAAAGGTAATGTCCCTATTAAAATTGAGATAAATAAAGATTCAATAAAAGTTTCAGGGAGATTATATAAAGCGGGAGGTATTAATCATGATCCAAATATCGGTGCTCTAACTATTATTGCACTTTGTATTAGAAAGTGGGAGAAGAAAAAAGATATCATTATTACCAAACATGGTCTCAAGCAATCAAATCTTGGAAAGAGTAGTAAATTTATCCAAATAGCCAATAAAGTTGGTATTAAGTTAGATGGGCTTAAAATGCCTATTGCTGTTAGACACGAAAATTATTGGCACTATGATATGTCTCAAGAGAAAGTTGCTAGTGTCTTTCTACATGTAGCACTCGTTGCTTATACAAAAGCCAGAGTAATTTACGCAAACCATGGAGGGTCAGAACGTGGATACTTCACTGATCCCAAGTTGGGAGCCATGGCGATTGAAAAATATCAAGAAGGCAAACGAGCGAAGTATAAAGCTGGAGATAAAACAATGATCATTCATATTCCCGATATGATCATTTATGATTTGGCTCGTAAGGAAATCATTAATGTAGAAGGTAAGAAATATAGCACCCGCAAGCAAGGAATTGAAGATCTAAAAAATTATACTTACATTGAGAAGAAAAAAATAATACCCGCTTATAATCCTGCTTCGATTGTTCGAACCGTAGTTATATTTGGAAGTAAAGAAAAGATGATCAAAAAAAAGCAAATAGGGTTTATGCTGAACGAAAATGGAGAAGTGATTCTTGGTAAACAAGCGCCACAAATTTTCAAAGATGTGGTTAAGAAACTTTTAACTCTTTAGTATATATAACTGTTCTTGAACTATTTTCTTGTGTTTCGAGTCACCATTGCTATTACTTTTGAATCGAAGGTAGTCAACATTTTCTAGTTTAACTTTTCCATATTTTCCTAATACAGAAAGTATATCTTTTTCAGGCATAATCCCCTCAGAGTTATAACTAAGAATTAAATACTTATATTTTGCCGTCTTTGCGATTTTTTCTAATGCTTTTAGTGCAGTATCCTTATTACAAAACTCCGATTTCTGATTTTTATAATCCCTCATACCAGTCATTCCCCTTATTTTTGGATTATCATAGAGTGCAATTGTTTCTAAGAGATGATAGTTTGGAGCATATTGCCTTTGATTATAGGGTGGGTCTAGATAAAGAATGTCTACATCGAGTCCATTAACTAATTCCATACTATTTTTGTT
>JAPLZT010000106.1 GCA_026394855.1 Candidatus Woesebacteria bacterium | reverse complement strand
CAATACCAAATTTAGGATTACACACTTTACTCAGTTTGGTGAGCAATACCAAATTCTGGATTACACACTTTAGTAAGTTTGGTGAGCAATACCAAATTCGGGATTACACACTTTACTCAGTTTGGTGAGCAATACCAAATTCGGGATTACACACTTTAGTAAGTTTGGTGTGTAATCTTAAATTTAAAAAAAATAAAATGAAGAAAATAAAATGAATCATTGTTGTACGGTTAAATTTTATGTCGTCCCTAACCGGACTTAAATGCAGCGTGTTGTTTCTTTCTATAAATATTCCATCCCTAACGGGATGATGACTTTGTTGAGACAGCCAAACCCCGTAGGGGTTATATATTTATAGAAAAATTAATCACCCCGAAAATTAAGCCCCGTAGGGGCGATATATTTTGGAAATCCATACCGGCAAAGCTTTAGAGATGATTATGATTATTTTCCCCGTACACCTATAAAATGAATATTCAATTTTTAACGAAGCTGTTTAATTCATAAACTTTGCGAAACCTTTGCTTCTTTGCGAGAAAAATTAAAAAAATGCCACGAAGGCGCAAAGGCTCAATGATACACAAAGATATTTCTTTTTTATGAATTATTCAGGCTAATAAATAAATGACAACTTATATATTTAAAATAGTTCAACAGACAATTCAATAATTAATAAACCTAAATTTTTTAAACAATGGAACACAATGTATGGCCTAATAGCCACAATTTAATTCTTGGCAATTTTGAGGGAAATCATAAACAAGGATTAAAGTTCGAAATTGACCACAACGGAAAAATGCAGTCTGAGGCAACAACAGATCCAACTGTCGTTGCACGAGCCTTGGTATGCAAAACAAAATGTAAGCTCTATTCAGATGAGTATGCCTTTCACTTTTATATAAACGGGCAAAAGGAAGGCGCTACGAAACTTGTAAACGACCTTTACGATGATGTACATTATGTTAGAAGCGTGAACTGGGTAAGAGATATTGATAACTTTTTCAAAAATGTAAAAGCGCCCGACTTTATAAGATTATTGCCCAACGGGAGATCTCCTTTTTATGAAGGAACTTTCACCGAAAGGAAGGCAGCCTTACAGGCTCTTTCATTGGGTCTTGCAAATATTGTACCTCTTTCGGCAGTGAAAACTGATGTTGATCAGGTTTTACTTGATATTGATGCCGCCGAACTGGATCAACAAGATAAAATAGATTTATTGAAAGCTTCATCAACCAAGTTAGAAGGATACAGGGTTGATTGCGCTACACATTCATTTTCAGACCTCGGGTTTTTTATTGAGAAATATCCCAACTCCCCAAAGGATATTGAGCGCACTTTTAATGTAGCCATGTTAAGAACATATTCTAAACCAACCACAGCAGGAGCCAGCGAATATTTGGTTGGTATCCTTGCCGGAAAACAGGCAGAAGGCGGATTTCCCATCAGCGACACCATGAAGTTGTTATTTATCAACCTCACCGGTAACGCAGTAAAAATTTACACTTCAGCCAGCGCCGACATAAACCAGGCAGTACCCGCAGGCGCTTATTTACTTGACGGCGACGCAGAAGTGGAATTATTCATCACTCAACTTGGCGCACCCGGTAACCGTTACCTGTGGATTGTGAACCAAAGCTCTACCGAAGCCGGGCAGGTGAGTATTATGATTGTTGGATAAAACTTAAACCAAATCCCGCCGGGTTTTGGAAACCCGACGAGATTTAATTCTTTATATAAAATAACCGTAAAATCATAAACTTAAAACAAAAAAAACATGAAAAAATTAATT
>JAPLZT010000139.1 GCA_026394855.1 Candidatus Woesebacteria bacterium | reverse complement strand
TGATGCTTACTAAAGTGCAAAAAACTATAGAATCAGCCTTAGCAGGGAAAGAGTTGCCTGGAGGAAGTGCTCTAGGTGAAGCAATAGGTGCGCTTGGTGGGGTCGGAGCGGTTGCACAAGGCGCTGAAAGGTCAAGACTTTTCCAAAGCTGGTCAACTCTACCAGGGTGGCGAGGGCGAGTGTCCCGCACAGCTTCACGAATCGCGCCCCTTAAGGGACTTCAGGATGTTAGAATCCCATAAAAGACTTATTCTTTTAATAATGCATCGAGTTCCTTAGGTTTGGTTTTTGTTTCCAATTTAATTGCTGGAATCTTATAGCCCGTCCTTTCATTAAATCTTGTGATTGCATAGTTTATTAATGAAATTTGCGATTCATGGCTATATTGACCGGTTCCGATAGTAGGATTCGTATTAAGGGCAGCGTGTTGGGTATATGATTCTATGGCGTGAACAACCGCCGTCAAAGCATCGATTGAAACCTGTTTTTGCATGTTATGTACAACTTCCTCTTGGGGATACCTTCGATATTCACCCCTGGTCACAACCGCACTATTGCCGGCACTAAGCTGAACCTTTTTATCTAAATCCAGCCACCAACCCTCATCTGTTAAACTTTCAAGTCTCAAATTTTCTTTTTGTAAAATATGAAATACTCCAGGGTTTTCTCCACCTCTCCCTCCCATAAATTTTGTCAAACCAATCGACTGCAACACTCTTCTCCCAGCATTCCACCATGGCAAATCTCCAAATTTTACTGGCTTTTCGGCCACTTCATTAATTCTCTTACCCTCCTTCCATACATAAGCCCCGGTCATCAGTTCACGCATTGACCTTTTTCCATCACCCACATTAAAACCTATCGCTCTAATCAAAGAGGTCGTAAAACGAATATCGAGGTCAAAAATTAATTTTGCTGGACCCGCATCTCTCCCTTTTTGAAAATAAACCCTCATAAACTTCCCTGTTTCCATCTTCACATAATCGTCGGACGAATCCGCACCCATCTCACTAACTACAATTTTTCCTTCCGATGGAGTTCCCCTTACTCTTTCTGCCCAGTCTTTCAAATTGAGTTTATTTTCGTTCGGATCTATATTATATATCTCTACCCCATTATCGGAAGCCATACCATAATACTTATATTCTTTTAGAATAAAATCCTCTGCAAAAGAAACGTCCTTATTTTCAGGATCCTTGTCACCACCATTAAACTCATTATTCTTACCACCGTAAAAGAACTTTTCCTTTCCGCCACCCAGAAAAACTCTAACAGCATTTCTTGTTTCTTCATAGGCTTTAACGTCAAAGTGGGCAAAAATATTTCCATGCTCCGTCAACACGCCCCTCAATCCATTTTTGGCTTCTACTTCGTATGAGTGGGCTGTGTGGTGGGCCTCATCTACCCAATTACTTGCATCTCCAACCCAAAATTTTTCTTTATCAGAAACTAAATCAGGCCTGGAATCAGGAAATAAAAACTGGAAATATCCCGGAGTATTTCTCAACGCTAAAAACTCGTTTTTTTTCTCGCTTGACCCAATTAGTTCGTAAAGGAAAATCGTTGTGAAATATATATCACCCATTTCTCGCCCTTCTTGATAACCTACTCCTGTAACTGTTTTTTTCGGAGTATCAATCGTACCTGGTGTATTAAAAAGTAATTCTAGACCTTTTTCTGTTATGTGGTCACCAAGATATGCCTCTTCCGCCAAACCTGTTATGTTCTCGATGTTCTTTGCATAATGCTGGTGTTTGCTAATTTGAAGTTTGTGAATTTGACCAAGGTTATATGCCTGTAGAAAAGCCCTAGAGTTTTCCATTCGCTCAGAATCCTCTCCCAAAATCGGTACTTCTGTTTGAATAATGTTGCTTTCTGTGACCACTTGTCCTTCAGCATCTTTAAAAGACCTTACTGGTATTTCAATTTGAACAGGTTTCCTACGAAGCTCATAACCTTTCTCTAAAAAAGTAGGTGTGCCGTCGATCGCAGTACCTAAATAACCTCTTCTTATTAAATCGTCCTTAGAATATCCCAACTCCCGTGCTCTTTCTTTTAAGGTCTTTAGTAATGCGTCCATTTCATAATATCTTTCCGGCTCTGGCACAAATTCTGTACTTGCATATCCTCTTAAATTTTCAAGGGTAATATCCCATGGTACGAAAGGGTTATCTGTAGTTCTTAGGGTTTCTTCTGATGCATGTCCACGAGCGTCTGCGGAATAAGTATTACCACCCATCTCCCTTTCTCTTCTCTCGCGAGAGAGTCTGACGGCATCGTCTGGATTTGTTGGCCGGTTGCCAGAAATATCTGGTGATGGTAACATGTCAACCAAATTTTACCACAATTGAAAACAAGATACTAAATAATTGGGTGGAAAAACTAACCCATAATTTGACATTTGTGCTTAAAGACCTTACACTCGCAGGCAAGATGGGAAATGAATTTGATAGACTCTTTGATGCCGCAGAAGAAGAAAAGGCACAAAAAGACGCTAAAGAAATGGCAATTCAGGAAACAGGGGGTGCCCTCGAATCTTCAAAATACCATCAGTCCTGGGAAAGGGTCTCGAAATTGCTTTTTCCAAAACTGGAATTAAGAGTTCAAAAACTATGGCGAAGTCGGCACGGAGAATTTATCTTAGGTCTCACGAAGGCATTAATCAGAAAAATCGAAACAAAAGAAAACACACAACAACTCTTAAGAATAAATCATCTCTTCTACTCTCAAGTGCCCAATTCTGCTTGGTTAAATGATAAGGAACCGATACTTTACTATAATAATGATGAAACAATAACACAAAGACGAGCGGATACTGGTGGAGAAGAAAGAAGGTGGAAAACTTTTGATAAAAAATATTTAGTGGATGCAGAAAATCCATATTACTGCTGGTCCACTAAATTAGATAAATATCAGCCATCCGACCTTGCCCTTGAAGCAGATATTGGTTATGGCTCTGGAACAATAAGTTTCTCGTTCGACTTTACAGAAAAAGGAATAATTAAACCTAAATATGGGTTTAGTGAAAATGAAACATTCGATATCAACAAGGTTGAGCTAGATGAAGTAATAAAACTATTTGTGCAATCTGCTATCAACAGATCTTATTATCATCCCCCTTCCTACGAGCCACCCTGGCATGATAGGCCCTAAGCCCAATTAAGCTTCATTCGCGAAATGTCTGTGAAAAAGGCTTCTTCTTGCATTGAAAAAATAGTACGGAGTACACAGTACTTAGTACATAGAAAGAAAAGGGGCAAGGCACTGGGTACCAGACAATGAAGTTTTTACTTTTTCGAAAACTTGTTGCTTACAAAAAAAACAACCCCCAAGAAAAAAACTATTGAAACTACGGCCCAAAAATATAAAATATTCATTTTTTTAATTTCCTAACGATAAATAAGTATACCACAAGGATTAGGATGCCACTGGCAAAACTCGCCACTGTGTAAAATCTGATCAATTCGCTAAATGAAAACATATTACTTTTTCGAAAACTTGTTGCTTACAAAAAAAACAACCCCCAAGAAAAAGATATCAACTCTCCATGTTTAAGAAATAAGGCCTCTTGTGAAAACGGAGGCCAAGGTGACGATCTTAATGTACAAATCTAATTCCGTTTTCCTTGATCACGATCAAACTCCTGGTGTTTTGTTTCAATCTGTTAAAGTTCTTTTGCAAAAATTGACCGAGAACAAAATTAACATTTTCTGGTGTTTGATTGTTGAGCCTTAATACAATTATTCCTACATTCTCATTTTCTTTTTCGTGGTAAATCTCACCAAAATCCAGGTCGAATGTGATTATTATTCTTCCTTCTTTCTTGGCTATTTCCACAACACCTTTGTCCAACAGATACCCCAACTTTTCCTCGGTTATGCTTCGTGCATCAAATCCCAAATCTCTTAGGTAGTTTGCTGTTGTTGGAGAGAGGTTAGCATCTAGAAGAAATTTAAACATAAACTATGCGATGCTAAATTTAATATTTGTTGGATAAACTTCTTCCCTGTCCATCCTACCTTGAGCAAAATCAAAAGCCGCTTCAACATCTTCTTCGTTAAGGGTTGGGTATTCTTTGACTATTCTCTTGGCCGTGTATCCATTTTTAGCAAGGTTGAGAATTGTGGCCACGGTAATTCTAGTATCCTTTATTGTAGGTTTACCGACGTTTACTTCCGGATCAATCTGAATTTTTGTCATATCTTGATTATACAACATTCAACAAGCATAAATACCGCGAAATGCTTGGGGTTGTGAAAAGGGGTAGTACTTGAAACAAAAGCTTCACAGTATAGGCTAGAGAGACAGTACTTAGTACATAGTACCTAGTACTTAGATAGAACTTAGATAAAAAAATGGAAAAGACTGCTCGAGTATCATCTTACAAAGATCTAATTGTTTATCAAAAAGCCAAACAGCTAACGATAGATATTATCTCTCATTTCTCTAAATATAATTTGCCGAGGGCCAAAGAATTTTTGCTTAGTCAGCTCTTTAGGGCTGTCAGCTCAATCGGCGCCAATATTGCCGAAGGGTTCGGCAGAAATTACAGCGGAAGCTTCAGACAATTTGTTGGGATTGCAAGAGGTTCTAATTTCGAAACCAACTATTGGCTGGAAATAATATCGGAGGATAAAAATTTTGACTCAAAAGAAATAAGTAGCTTTATTGAAAGAAATGTCGAAATATCAAAAATGCTTACGGGTTTAATGAAAAATACGAAAGGAGGAAGGTAAGTACAAAGTACACAGTACTTAGTACCTAGTTTCGAACACTAAATTCTTTGTACTCTGTACTATGTACTAGCTTTATGGAATCTCACGCTATACCACAACAAATATCTTC
>JAPLZT010000113.1 GCA_026394855.1 Candidatus Woesebacteria bacterium | reverse complement strand
ACGGTTCAATTGCTAAGTATTTTTTGATTAATTTTGTTCCGAAAGTACGATATTTTCTTTTTATAGAGACTGTTCTTGTTTGTTTTTTGTTTAGTTCCTGCTTTATAGAGTTGTTTTTGTTTCTTTGTTTAGTTTGTTCTAGTTTGTTTATGTTTATTTTCCGCTATTTTTAACTAAATTTTCGAAAAAATTCACTGAAGAGACCTTTTTTTCATCGAAAAGGAAGGGTTTTAATTTATTTTTCAAAATTGGCAGATTTTTTTTCTCCTGATTAAACTTTTTTAGGGCTTTTTCCAATAAATCCGCTGTTAAATTGTTTTTTAGTGCGAATTTGTTATCTGTTTTTATTCCTTTGGCAAGAAGCCAAACTAAATCATAAAGATCTCGGGCTTGAGTTTCTTTACGTCCCAAATATGCAGCCAACTTTTCTACCAATATCTGATCCAGGGGATTTGTGACCACGGTTGCTAAAAGGCCATAGCGGTTGACGAATAGCATTTCTCTTTTTTGGCCTCGCCAGAAATTCTCAATATCAAGCTTAATCATCAGTTTTTCTCCTGTAACGGAACCCAATTTAAGTTCTGCCAGTAAACGGGGGAAGCGTAATTCGTAGTAGTATTTCTTGGGGGTTGTGTTTTGATATAGTTCTACAGCAATGTTTTCCTGATCAAGCCTGTGTACAATTGTTTTTATTAATTCTCGTATCTGATCGGGAGTAGTTCCCACGGAGTCAAAATCCAAATCTTCGGAAAAACGATTAAGTCCCCGGAGTATCCTTAGTGCAGTCCCTCCGATAAAATATAAATTTTTGGAAACAGTCTCCTGGTAGATCAATGAAAGAATTTTTGTTTGCAAATATTCTCTCAAGATAGCCCGTTTCTTTTCCTGCGGCAGACCATAGTCATGAGCCTGTCGAAGAATCTCGTCAAAATTGGTTACGGCATTGTTCATGATAGTTTAAGCTGTTGAACCCATTTAGGAAAAAAGACTGCATATTCATGATAACGCTTCCAGTCAAAACCTTTCAAGTTTAAACGCGCCTCGGCTGAGACTTTTCTTACTTTGCGGAGGTACAAATAATCTAGAAGTGCCTTTTCTTTATGGGCAATTGCATATGGTGCCTGAGAAAAACCGAAGAAGAGTTTGCTGTCAATTTTCAGGTAATAATAATCGCCTAAATCCGTTTCTATTTTCTTTGTGGTTATGGGTGTCACACTTCTTACCGCCATCGGGATGTCCGGGATTACTCCGTAGTAGTTGAGAGCGGTTTCCAAACTAATATAGGAGGGGGAGTAAAGTTTACCTGCAAGTTCAAGATCATCTACCTTGTTTTTATCGAAGGCATAAAGACCTCTCTTAATAGGAAATAGGCGTTCGTTTTTTACCAGACGGTAAAGTTGTGTTCTTATAGCTTCGGGTTTTTCCTCAGGGAAGAGTTTGGCAACGTCAAGTATGCCAAAAACATTTCCTTCGATAAACTTCCTTAAGTCTAAATACTTCATTAATAGATAATATACATAATTGTCTATTATTTGTCAATACCCATTCTTGCCTTTTTGTCAAAAGCTTCATATAATCTATCAAATGGCTGACATAAAATATAACCCTGCAGAAGTCGAGCATAAGTGGCAAGGGATTTGGGAAAAAGAGGGGATTTATCATGCTCAAGACTTTTCGGATAAAAAAAAGTTTTATCTTCTTGTTGAATTTCCATATCCTTCAGGAGCGGGACTCCATATTGGCCATGTCCGTTCCTGGGGAGCAATGGACTCATACGCCAGAAAGAAAAGAATGGAAGGTTTTAATGTTCTTTACCCTATGGGTTGGGACGCCTTTGGTTTGCCGGCCGAAAACTACGCCATAAAGACAGGTACTCATCCTTCCAAGGTTGTGCCCGAAAATATCAAAGTTTTTAAACGACAATGTCAAGCTTTAGGGCTTTCCTTTGACTGGACCCGGGAAATTGATACGACTGATCCGAAGTACTACAAATGGACCCAGTGGATCTTTCTTCAGCTTTTCAAAAAAGGTTTGGCCTATCAGGCGGAAGTTTTGGTTAATTGGTGTCCGAAGTGTAAAACCAACCTAGCCGATGAAGAAGTTTTGCCTAACGGTACCCACGAACGCTGTGGGATGCCCATTGAACGCCGGCTGCAAAAACAGTGGCTGTTAAGAATCACGAAGTATGCCGAAAGACTTTTAGATGATCTGAAAACGGTTGATTTTGCCCCTCAGATTGCCCGTCAGCAAGTAAATTGGATCGGGAAATCTGCAGGGATGAAGATTAAGTTCGGTGATGTTAAAGTATTTACCACCCGCCCAGATACGTTAAATGCAGTTACTTTTTTAGCTACCAGTAAGCTTTACGAAGAGGGGAGCAAGGAGAAAATCGGTAAATTTTCCGGTAAATACGCTATTAATCCTTTGGATGGGAGAAAAATACCGATTTGGGACACAAATTATGTCACTCCTGATTATGGAACAGGAACGATAATGGGTGTACCTGCTCACGATGAACGTGATATGGATTTTGCTAAAAAGTATCACTTAGATATTATTCAAAAAGATCCGGATGAAAAACTTTGGCAGGTGATTGAAAAGAATGGGTGGGGAGAAAAATACACCAATTATCATCTCCGTGATTGGATCTTTTCCAGGCAGCATTATTGGGGGGAACCGATTCCGATCATTCATTGCCCCAAGTGCGGTCCGGTGGCCGTACCTGAAAAAGATTTGCCGGTGGAGCTTCCTTATTTGGAAAAATATGAGCCTTCCGGCACAGGGGAGTCACCTTTGGCTAAAGTTAAAGATTGGTTAGAAGTTCCCTGTCCTCAGTGCGGAGAACCGGGGCGAAGAGAAACCGATACCATGCCGAATTGGGCCGGCTCAAACTGGTACTTTATACGTTATGCCGATCCAAACAACAACAACGAAATTGCTTCCAAAAAGAAGATGGATTATTGGCTGCCGGTGGATCTGTATCAGGGCGGCTTTGAACATACCACTTTGCATTTGCTTTATTCAAGGTTCATTTACAAATTCCTTTTTGACATCGGGATTGTTCCTAATTCAGAGCCCTACCTGAAGAGGTATTCTCACGGCATTGTTTTAGGGGCAGACGGCAGGAAAATGAGCAAATCTTTTGACAATGTCATAAGTCCTGATCAGATTGTGGGAAAATATGGAGCAGATACCTTAAGAATTTACGAGATGTTTATGGGGCCTTTTGATCAGATGGTTGCTTGGAGCGAAGAAAGTCTGGAAGGCTGTTATAGATTTTTAGGTAGAGTCTGGAGAGCTTTTGAAAGTAGGGTAGGAAATGATAAACCCTCACTGATTTTGCTTACTAAACTGCATCAAACTATAAATAAAGTAGACAGAGACATTGAGGCATTTAAATTCAACACAATTGTTTCTTCTCTAATGGAATTTGTAAATACATGGGAGGAAGAAGGAAGTATTGATAAAGAAAGCGCAAATTTATTTGTAAGACTGCTTGCTCCGTTTACTCCTCATTTGGCAGAGGAAATTTGGCATGAAGTATTGGGAAATGCGGAATCAATCCATATGTCAACTTGGCCTGAATATGATCCGAAATATCTACAAGTAGGGGAAGTAGTTATGGTAATACAGGTAAATGGGAAGTTAAGAAGTCAGTTGACAGTGAACAGCGAACAGTCAACAGTGAAAGAAGAAATGGAAAAATTGGCAAAGAATGATGCAAAAGTTGCTAAATGGCTGGATGGTCAGAAAATTAAGAAAGTAATCTTTGTATCAGGAAAGATAATTAACTTTGTTGTACAAAAATAGATATTTAATTTTAGTCGTCCTTTCCGGGCTTATCTTAATGACCTTGGGCTACATTTTCTTCAAAAATGCAGGATTACTCTCATCATCTAAAATAGAAGTTCTTGATGCATCCAGTGAGCTTAAGGATGATGTTAAGAATGATACAACAGAGATCGTTGTCGAAATTTCAGGGGAGGTCCAAAAACCCGGAGTATATAGACTTCCGGCCGGAAGCCGGATTGATGATCTTTTGATTGCCTCCGGAGGTCTTTCCCAAAATGCAGACAGGGGCCTTGTTGCCAAAAATATTAACCGCGCTGCAAAACTTTCCGACGGACAAAAAATATATATTCCTAAAGTCGGTCAAACTCAAGGAATTTCAACAAGTCAAACCGGAGGGGAGGGTGTGACGGGTTTAATTAACATAAATACCGCCGACACAAAAACATTAGATAGTCTAGTTGGAATAGGTCCTGTCTACGCCCAAAACATCATCGAACACAGACCTTACTCAGAAACTTCCGAACTGGTTTCTAAGGGGGCAATGCCGAGTAATGTTTACGAAAAAATAAAAGATAAAATATCCTGCTATTAACACAAAATTTCTAAAATCACCCGGTTTTTTCTTTTGGACTTTTCTGATATTTACCGTAATTTTCCGCTTTTTGGGCCTTAGCAGCAACTACCGGAACGGACAGGCAATTAAAATAACATCCAGAGTTTTGCAAGAACCCGTAAGGTATTCCTTTAAGCAAAAAATCGATTTATTGGGTTTTTATTTTTATCTTCCTCTTTACCCTGAAGTTAATTACGGCGACGCCATTTCGGTTAAAGGAAAAGTTAAGAATGGGGAATTAATAAATACTGAATTAATAAGTATTTCTTCCGGAAATAATTTTTTATTTGGTTTTAGGAAAAAGATAATCGCTTTTTATAGAAAAACTTTGCCTGAACCTCACGCAAGCTTAGTTGCAGGTATAACTTTAGGTTCAAAGTCTCAAATTCCGGAGAAATTTTGGGAAGATCTTAAAAAATCCGGAGTTATCCATGTTGTTGTTGCCTCAGGCATGAATGTGACGTTTGTAGCCGGGTTTTTAATAAATTTATTAACAGTTTTTCTCTCCAGAAAAAAGGCTTTGATTTTTGCAATTTTGGGAATTTGGCTCTACGTTGCCATTTCCGGGTTTGAAGCTCCCCTTATACGCGCGGGGATTATGATAACTTTTGCTTTTTGGGCACAGGGAGCGGGAAGGTTGTCATTTTCCTGGAGAGTTCTTTTAATAACCGCTCTAATAATGCTTATTTACGATCCTTCGTGGACCTTCGACATCGGTTTTATTCTTTCCTTTGTCGCAACGGCTTCTTTGATGCTTTTTCAGAAAAGGGTTAATAATTATCTAAAATTTGTACCAAGCTTCTTAAAAGAGGGTCTTTCTACCTCAATTGCTGCCCAAATTGGAGTTGCCCCTATACTTTTTGTAACTTTTGGACAATTTAATATTCTTTCCCCGGCAGTTAATATGCTTATTCTTTGGACAATTCCGCCGATTATGATATTGGGGGCGATGGGAGGCATTTTAGGATTAATATTTCCTTTTTTGGGAAGACTAATATTATATTTAAGTTATCCCTTAACCTGGTGGTTTAATTTATGCGTATCTGGAAGTACATCTTTATAAGTCTTAGCCTTGTTCTTTCTGCCTTGGTTCTTTCTGTCTTCAGCCTTCCCGACAAAAACCTTCATATAGTTACCTGCGACGTCGGTCAGGGGGATGCAACACTCCTTATATACGGTAACACACAAGTACTTATTGATGGGGGACCCAACAACAAAGTTCTTGATTGTCTTGGAAAATACATTCCCTTTTGGGATAGGAAGATTGAGGCTGTAATTTTGACACATCCGGATTCGGATCACTATGCAGGACTTATTGAAGTTATTAAAAGGTACAAAATTGATAATTATTTAGATAATGGACTCAATTCTAGCAGTCTGAACTATGAAGCGCTAAGAAAAGGGGTGGGGGG
>JAPLZT010000141.1 GCA_026394855.1 Candidatus Woesebacteria bacterium | reverse complement strand
CGTTTCCTAAACTTTTGTGAAATCCCCGTCCTTGAGCATCAACCATAGTTGCAAAACCTAACACTGTTTTAAAAGACTGCGTGTTTTCCAAAACCGTACTCATTGCAATCAGCGAATAAAACCAGTTTTTAAATTGTCCGGGGAAGCTTTCGGTAATAAAATCAGCAGGCAGCCAGTTCTTCCACTCACTTATTTTAATTGTTGAGTAAGGTATGATTCCTGCATCAAGCCATGGATTGCCAACGGGTTCAATTCTTTCCATCTCTCCGCCGCAATTACCACATTTTATCTTTATTTGGTCAATTTGAGGTTTGTGGGGAGAACCTTCGAGTTTGCCGCCAATTGACCTTTCATTTAATTCTTCTTTGGAACCAATTACTTCAAAGCTTTTGCACCTTCGGCATTCCCAAATAGGAAGCGCTAATCCCCAATATCTGTTTTTCTTGGAAATCATCCAATCGCGCATATTTTTAAGCCAATCAAGTTCTCTCTCTAGTCCAAATGAAGGAAGCCACTTAATTTTCTTGGTAACTTCAACCATTTTTTCTCGTAAGGTCGATGCGGGCCTGCCGTCCGTAGCCTTGTGCGTAGGACGGTCCATTGCTATATACCATTCATCTGTTACCTTCCAAACAAGTTCGGTTTTACATCTCCAGCAGGCAGGATATCTATGAGTATATTTTTGAGTATCAAAAAGAGAGTCTTTGGTTTTTAAATACTCAATAATAATTTCCGGGTGTTTTTTGGCACTTTGTCCAGAAAATTCATCCATCCCGTCAAGGTAATATGCTTCATCATTTATAAGTTCAATTACAGGAAGACTCTCTTTTTTGCCAAGCTGATAATCTTCAGAGCCCTGACCGCAGGCAACATGAATCAAACCTGTTCCTTCCTCCACAGAAACGGGGAGAATTAAGGGATCTGTGGCAATAACCCTATGCTTGTAGTTCCCTAAAGTCTTTTTAACTCTAGGTAAATTATCAAAGACAGATTCATAATTTAATCCAACAAGATCCTCTCCCTTAAACGTCTTTTTTATTTTTAGCTTAAGTCTTTCGGCGGCTTCTTTTATAAGAACATATCCCCCGTCGGTTTCTACATAATCTTTTTTAGGATCAACCGCAACGGCAACATTTCCAGGAAGAGTCCATGGGGTTGTGGTCCAAGCCAGTAAATATGTTTTTTTTCTGTCTGTTAAAGGATATTCAATAAAAATCGAGTCGTGAGTAATTTCTTTGTAGTCTTCGGTAAGCATCTCATGCTGAGAAATTGCGGTTTCGCACCTTGGACACCAAGCAACTACATCATGGCCTTTATAAATAAGGCCCATATCGTTGCATTTTTTAAGAAAATGCCAAATTGCATAGTTATTCTCATCACTCATGGTGAAATATGAATTATCCCAATCCATGAAGTAACCAAGTCTTTTGGATTGCTCCGTTTGAATAGTGGAATATTTATTAACCCGGTCACGGCACTTTTGAACAAATTCGGCAATTCCAAATTTCTCTATATCTTTTTTACTTTTAAAACCAAGTTCTTTTTCAACTTCAACCTCTACCCAAAGACCCTGACAATCAAAACCGTTTTGAAATCTTTGTTTAAACCCCTGCATATTTTTATACCTCTGCCAAAGATCTTTATATGTTCTTCCCCATGCATGATGAATGCCCATTGGATTATTCGCAGTTATTGGGCCATCCAAAAAAGAAAAATTCTTCTTTGAAGAATTGTTTTTATTTAAGTATCTATCTACAACACCATCTTTGTACCACGCATTCTGTATATCTTTCTCCATTTCGGAAAAATCCGGTTTCGGATCAACTGAATCAAAATAATTCTTATTCATCCTGAAGCAATTATACAATAATTTCAATTATTTACCTTGAAGATTTTGTTTTTTATTTTTACTATCTTTTCGTAGAGCTTTTGTCACCCTCCTTTTCTCCACCGAATTTAATAGTAATTTTAAATCATCAACATCTATTGACGATCCCTCGACTCCACGAATTGCCTCTAACCCATTATCTAAGGTTCTGACCAGTCTCGCTTTTGCAACTATCTTTTTAATCCCTTCTGAAATAGTAATCGTATGCTTTCTTCCTCTAACTTCAGTCACTTGCGTAACTTCTCGAGGAGAGACCTCTCCATCGTCTCCGGCAAACCCAAGGGGGCTTCCCTTCACTTTTGGTGATTGGTTAATAAGTTTACTTATTTGATCAGGTTCTGGAGTCATACTCGCATTATATATGCCCTTGCAAATATTGTGTAGTTATTAGGCCTTGTCTTCATCCAAGCCTTTATTAGTCAATATAAATTGACGAAAAATTTCTATACCGTACCCAACGGCGGGAGAAAGTTGAATAACATTTTTCAAAATTCCAGTAGGAAGATTAAACTTTTCAACAACATGAAGATTGGCAATATCTATAAATAAATAAACCCCCAAAGCAATATGTGCTTTAAAAAGATGATTAAGTGCTGAATCAATTCGTTCTACCATTTGGCCACGATTGTAGCACAAACGTAATTAAAACGGAATTTCATCCTGAACAGGCACTTGCTCTAAGTGGGAAAGGGTTTCGCCTACATGCCTATACTGACACCACTTGCAGGTTTTACTTTCGGGAGGGGTTTCTCCCGCAAGAAGTTTGTTTACTTCTTTGATAAAAGTTATAAATCCTTTTTCATCAAGAGGAACTTCCAGCCATTTGGGAGGAAAGTGGATCAAAGCTTCATTATCCTTAAATGAAACACCTTCAGGATAAAAGATTAGAAGACCGATTTTTGTAATTTTGTAACCCTTGCCGTATTTGGGATTTTCTAAAGCATACTTATAGGCATTAAGCTGAGTTTTATACTTTTCTATTTTATCGTCATGCGGCTGGCTTATCTTTAAATCAACAAGTAGATGCGTTTTGTCAGGTCTTTCCAATAAAAGATCGTACTTACCCTTAATATAAGCTTCTGTTCCGGAAACTGTCTTTGAATCAACCCAGCCTTCTTGAGAAATTACTTTTCCTTCCGGAAGGCCTTCGGCTAAAATGCTTAAATCTTTTCCTACCAATGTACTTTGAAGGCGGGTGTTTATTGCAGAAAAAACTCCGGGCATGGGCATTGAAGGCTGATATATTCCATACTTTATTTTAAGGTAGTAGCAAAGCTTGCACTCTTCATATAGGTAAGCGAAGTCTGAGGGTGACAATTTATACATTTTTGCTTTTCTTTTTTCTCGTACTTAAACATTTTATCACCTCTCTATCAAAATCTGACACGTAATTTTTATCTTGAATAATTTTATATTTTTCATATTCTTCTAAAACAAGTGATTCTGATAGTTCTTGACTTATTTTACCGGCATTAGTTAGAATCTCATATTCACTAAATTTAAGAAATGAATTAAGTTTGTAAATCCAATCTTTCATTGTCATTATCTTACGGCGGGCTGCCTGCATTTCAGCATAATCCAAATACATATTACTAATACGATTAAGGTGGGTAATCTCATTTTTATTTAAATAATTTTTGGCAATCACTACATCACTAGGCATAATTTTGCCTTGCGGTGACTTTCTCCATGTAGAAAGTCCCATTCTGTTCTTTTTGCTATCAGCACGACTTGCAATAATTTCGGCTGCGGTTTTTCCGGTAATCGCAAAATGTAATTTGTTTTGTACAGTTGCAAAAAACTTCTTACTCTCAAAAACTTTAGGAGAGTAATCAATTGCTGTAGCATAGATATCTGTAATTTTTTGATAAATCGCCCGTTCGCTGGTCCGTATATCTTTTATCTCTTCATACAGGTCATCAAAATAACGCATACTAAATCGAGAACCGTATTTCATTCTATAAGAATCCAAAGCGTAACCTTTATGAATATAGCTTTTTAAAATTTGCGTTGCCCATTGCCGGAACTGTGTACCCCGTTCGGAATTAACCCGATAGCCAACAGCAATAATTGCTTCCAAAGAATAAAATAAAGTCTTTCTCTTTATTTTTCTTTTTCCTTCATCTTGAACTACCGAGAATTCCTCGACAGTTGTCTTTTCACTTAATTCCTGAGATTTATAAATATTTTTTAAATGGAGTGAGACATTATCAGAAGAACAACCGAAAAGTTCAGAAATCTTTTTTTGAGTCAACCAAATGTTTTCTTCAGCGTAATATACCTCTATATTTACCGATCCGTTAGAAAACCTGTAAAAAACTATTTGATTATCACTTATATTTTTCGAGGCCATAATTCAGATTAAACCAAACCTTTCCCGAAGTCAAGACGTACTAGTTTACTACAGAAGCTTAAGTTTTTGTAAGTCTTTCGGTACCGGATTTTGACCCATCAACCCATAAGCTAAGAATTTCAACCCCTTACTTTTTAACTTAGGATCATTATCCTTACAACCTTGTATGTATGTAAGTCTTCCCACCACAGTATATCTATCATTGATGATGTTCTTAATTCTAATTAATCTTTTTTCAACCATATTATTTTAGTGAATTTTACGCAAAAATGCCGGAATTTCAAATTTTTCTCCAAACGGGTCTTCATCTGATCTGTTTTGTTCGGTAACTTCCTCTTCTTTATTATCTGCCTGCGAAGACAGGTCTTCCATTGTTGGCTTCTCGCTTACAACTCCCTGAATAGGAAGTCTTGGACTTTTGGTCATCCGGGCAATACGGGACCTTGTTTGATCAAATCCTGTTGCAATAACCGTAATTCTTACCTGATCCACAAGGTCTTCTTTTACAACTGCACCAAAAATTATATTTGCATCGGTGTCAGCTGCAGAGGCAATTATCTTGGCTGCCTCATCCACTTCAAACATAGTTAAATCGGCACCCCCTGCAATATTAAATAAAACACCTCGGGCACCTTCTATTGATATGTCAAGAAGCGGAGAGGAAATTGCCGCTCTTGCAGCCATCTGGGCCCTGTTTTCTCCAACTCCGGTTCCAATTCCCAGAAGTGCGGTTCCTGCATTTGCCATGATTGTTTTAACATCAGCAAAATCAACATTAACAAGACCGGGAGTCGTAATTATTTCGGCAATTCCGTGTACCGCTTGCCCGAGTACTCCATCGACAACCTTAAAAGCTTCCAAAAGCGTCATCTTTCTATCAATAACATCCATCAGTCTTTGATTAGGAATTACTATTGATGTATCAACTACATCCTTTAGCTTTTCTATCCCTTCTTCGGCAACAACCTGTCTTCTAGTTCCTTCAAAAGCAAAAGGTTTTGTCACAATTGCTACAGTTAAGGCTCCTGCGTCTTTTGCAAGTTTTGCAATAACGGGTGCTGCTCCTGTTCCTGTTCCTCCGCCCATTCCCGCTGTCACAAAAACCATATCAGTATCTATAAATAAATCTTTTAATTTCTCAGCTGATTCTTCAGCAGCCTGTGCCCCTAATTCAGAATTTCCTCCAACTCCCAAACCCTTAGTTAATTTTTCTCCTATTTGAATTTTTGTAGGAGCTTTACTATTTAGAAGTACTTGCGCATCGGTATTGACTGCAATAAATTCAACCCCGGAAATAACTCCATTTTCAATCATTGAGGAAATTGCATTTCCTCCACCACCACCAACACCTATAACTTTAATCTTCGCAATTCTTGCGCTATCCGGTTTAACTAGTGCCATATTTTAAACTTTGAGGCAGTTTATCACATTTTAGGGCAGAAGATCTTTAATAATACCAAAAAACTTACCCAACATTCCTTTGGTTGGTAGTTTTATCCTTTTTGCGAATGATGTCAAGGGTAAAGATGCCTCGGATCTTGCTCCATAGAGGGCAAGTCCCGCAACTGTTGCATAAGAAGGATCAATGATATCATCTATTAAACCGGTCAATCCTTGAGGTTTTCCAATCCTTGCGGAAAGAAGAGTAATTCTTTTGGCTGATTCTAAAACTCCGATCGTTTGCGCTCCTCCTCCGGTTACAACTACTCCGGAAGGCACTCTATTTCCTAAACCTTCCCTATCTAATTCAAGTTTAACCATTGAAAATATCTCATGTAATCTGGGTTTAATAATTCCTTCAACCAAAGTCTTTTTAGAAATCTTTTTAATATCGGGTAATCCAAGTTCAGTTAAATCAAGATCATCTACATCATCTTTCTTTTGTTTTTTCTCATCTGAAAGTAATAGCTTTATTTTCTCCGCTCCCTCCAGAGAAACCCTTAGACCAATAGCCAGATCATTGGTCACATTTTTGGCTCCAATTGGAATAACAGACGAATAAACCGGAGCCCCTTCAATAAAAACAGACAATGCCGTCGTTCCACCTCCAATATCAACCAAAACACAACCAAGTTCTTTTTCGGTCGCGGTTAAGACCGCTTCAGACGAGGCAAGGCCTGAAAAAACAAAACCATTGACATCAATTCCAACTTCTTTAACTGCTTTTCTTAAATTTTTCATGGCCGCATCAGATGCAGTTATTATATGGGTGTCAACTTCAAGTCTAACTCCACTCATTCCGATGGGATCCTTTACTCCCGATTCTCCATCAACAATATATTCTCTGGGAATTACATGGATTACTTCCCGGGATTGAGGAATTGATATAGCTCTCGCCGCATCAATCACTCTTTCCACATCACCCTCCCCAATCTCTCCGTTTTGATCCGAAATTGCTACAACTCCATGAGAGTTTTGCGAATGAATATGAGCTCCACCCAATGAAATAAAGGCAGAACTTAAGTTATAGCCAGCCATTCTTTCGGCGGCTTCAACCGAGGTAATTGTGGCTTCTACCGCCTCCTCTATATTTACAATTTGTCCTTTTTTTATACCCCTTGACGGAGCAGTTGCCACTCCGACAACGTTTACCGATTTTTCCATAAGTGTTGGGTCTTCAACAACTTGAGCAATTATGGTAGTTACTTTAGAAGAACCTAATTCTATACCTGAAATTATTTTTGCTTTATTCATATTTGACGATTCAATCGTGTCTTATAACCGGATTTTTATATCTTAAATCAATTTCCTTAAACTTTCCAGATCTTGTGAGAATTAATTTCATGCTTCCCAGTAGTATATCTCTTTCTCCCATCAAAGGAAAAATTATTTTTCCTGCATCGGGAACTATTACCTCCAGGTTATCATTTATTATTTCTCCGCTTTTTACTTGATATAGATAATATATGCCATAGAGAAGTTCAAGAGCAAATGTTTTTTTGCTCCCGACTACTTCACCTATATTGAGTAAATTATCCGAAATTACAACATACGGAAGATTTGTTTCTTTAACTTTTTCTAAAACCATGCCTTTGTCATCTAAAACAACTATCTCATTTGTATTTTTTTGATATAGAGCATACTTCGACTTTTTAAGTATCAAGTCTATTCGGAGTGTCGAAGGTAATTTAAATCTAAATGAATAGTTATCTATTAATTTAGTATTTTTGAATTCTTCTGTTATTTTTTTCTTTGCGGTATCAATGCTGTCTCCCGTAACAGAATTCACTTTAGTCAAAAATTCATTTGAACACAATCCGTATTGGTTATAACATTCGATCTTTCTAATCTTAATTATTCGGGGAAGGACCAAAAAAAGAAAAAACAAAAAGAAGGTAAGCAGTATATAAATTCCAAAACGTAAATATCTCACTTTAGGTATTTTTCCAAAACATCAACTAGCTTTATTGAGGCAGAAATGTCGCCGGAATGTTTTGATTTAATCGAAGAGATAATTTTCTCCCAATCTTTTATTATTTGTTCAATTTCTGCGAGTAATCTTTCGCCGGAAAGATCTTTCTGCTTCAAAATTCTTGCAAGACCAAAATTTTCAGCCAACTTTGCATTTTCCTCTTGTTCGTTTAAATGCGACCAGGGAATGGGAATTAAAATTGCAGGACGCTTAACAATCATTAACTCTGCCACAGTGTTTGCCCCACTTCGGGAAACTACAATGTCGCATTCTCTGTAAAGATTATCAATTTGCATCGGAGAAACAAAAGGAAAGCATTGGTAATTTATATTCCTAATTCCTTCAAATTTTTTAAAATGAGCCTCTCCTGTAATATGAATTACTTGATATTTTTCTAATAGTTTAGGAAGTACCGAAAATAAAGCGTCATTTATTCTTTCCGAACCCCGGGATCCACCCATTACAAAAATAACCGGAGGATTACCAATTTTTTCTTTAACTTGTACTTCAGAAATTTGTGTCATTACGGGGTTCCCTACAACTTCAGTTTTTTTGTTTCCGAAGTGTTTTGCACTTTCTCCCCTTGCAAGAAGAATTTCTTTGGCAAAGAATATTGAAAGTTTATTAGCAAGGCCTACTCCCGGGGTTTGTTCGTGAATTAAAACCGGGATTCTAAAAAACCATGAAGCAAAAACAACAGGGAAACCGGCAAAACCCCCGAAAGACAAAGTGACATCGGGTTTTATCTTTAAAATAAAATAAACAGCTTGAATAAATCCCAAGGGAAGCTTTAAAAAATATGATTTAACTCTGATTTCCGGAAATATTTTAAGTTCAAGTCCATCTATTTTCTTTCCTTCTAAGGCAAATCTTGCTCCAATCCAGGCTATATCCACACCGTCCTTACCATACCTTCTTATCAGTTCTTCAATAACCGAAATTGCCGTTGTGGCCGCATGACCTCCGGTTAATAGTACTTTTTTCATTGCTTGCTTATATTAAGAAGTATACCAGTTGCAAACATAATCATAATTAAACTTGAGCCTCCGTAGGAAATAAAAGGAAGAGGAATTCCCGTTAAGGGAACAAGTGCCGTCATTGAAGCAATATTTAATACCACTTGAATTCCCACCCAAGAACCGATTCCGAGAGATAAAAACCTTGAAAAATCATCGGGAGCATATTTTGCAATTCTTAGAGCCCTAAAAACATAAAAACCTAATAAAAAAATTAATCCCAATGCTCCAATAAAACCAACTTCCTCGGCAACCACCGCAAAGATTGAATCAGTTGAGGCTTCCGGCAAAAAAAGAAATTTCTGCTTTGAAGCTCCAAGTCCAACACCGAATAAGCCTCCGGAACCAAGACCAAGAAGAATTTGTCTTATATGATACGATTTACCCAAAGGATCCGAACTTTGTTCAAAAAATGTAAGAAGCCTATCTCTTCTATAGGGTGAAATATAAATAAGCCCCAAGACCCCTAAAAACCCTAAAATTCCTAACCCGCCAAACTGCAAAAGGTTAATTTGGGATGCAAAAATCTGAATGGCGCCCGTTAAAACAATTACCATAGTTGTTCCCAAATCAGGCTCAAGCATAATTAAAAAGGAAACCAGAACCAAGGGAAGAAAATATAATATTGAAGCTTCTTTTTTAGACATAAGCTTAGCTAAATATAGAATTAAACCAAACTTTGCAAACTCAGACGGCTGAAAAAATATGGAACCAACAGATATCCAGCGTCTGGCTCCAAGAAGTTTCGCTCCAACACCGGGAATTAAAACCAAAATTAAAGAAACTATAACAAAGAAAAAAAGAGGAGTTGCCAGCTTTTCCCAAAATTTGTAATTTATTTTGGAAGCAAGAATAAGGGCAACAAATCCAACAAAACCCCAAACGAGTTGACTCGTAAAAAGGTGAAATTTATCCCCAAATACATTAATAGCTTGTTATCCCCAAATACATTAATAGCTTGGGGGGCAGAAGCATCCAAAACAGCAATAAGACCAATGATAACCAGAAGAACGGTTGCAATAAAAAGTTTTTTATCAATCCTAGACTTTTGGTTTCTTAATCCCACCCTTTTCACAGATTAAGTATATATCAAAGCTATTCCTCTGACATAACACGAAACCCTTGAGCAGAATATCTATCTGATGGAGGGTCTGCAAATCTAAAACTTGTTCTGCAAAATACCTCGCTTCTTGAGTAGGATCCACCTCTACCGACACGTCTTGTTTTAACTGTTTGATCTTCCCTTCCATCATTAGGCTTATAAGGATAGTTAAACTTTTCAGGCCAAGGTTCAGTAGTTCCAATTGTTGTTGAAGTCCACTCAAAAACATTTCCGCTCATATCCACGCATCCAAAGGGGCTATCTGAATCTGGGGAAAACTTTCCAACTGGCGTTGTACCTTTAAAACGATAGCCTGCATTACAAATTTTAGAGTTCCAATTATTTCCCCACGGAAATATCCTGGCGTTTTTTCCACGAGCAGCCTTTTCCCATTGGGCTTCACTCGGAAGATAATATTTCTTTCTCGTTTTATCTGAAAGCCAGTTACAAAATGCCACTGCATCGTACCAAGAAACTTGAACAACAGGATGTTTCTGTTTTAATAAGATCTCTGAATTTGACCCTAAAGGATGCCTCCAATCCGCCCCTTTTACTGAAGAAAAATTAGGACTGAAAACAAATCCAAATCCTTCTTTTTCTGCCAAAGTAACATAGCCTGTTGATCTGATAAATATTTCAAATTCGTCATTTGTAACTGGATACTTTCCGATTTTATAACTTTCTAGAAATACTTTATGTTGAGGGCACTCTCTCTTTAGAAGCCTCTTATCTACGTCTGGAAATTTATCTGCGTATTTTTTAATTTCTTTCTTGGTTGACCCCATCAAAAATTCCCCTGAGGGAATCTTGACCATATAAATATTTAGCATAATCCAACAATAGCACTATCTAAATTGTCGTCAACCAAAGCCCGAAGATAGCCAAAATAACTCCTGCAAGCCAGGCACGCATGACAATCTTAGGTTCTTCCCAACCGATTGCCAAAAATGTATGGTGAATTGGGGCAAGAGGAAAAACTCCTCTTTTAAACAACTTTCTTCCGATAAT
>JAPLZT010000046.1 GCA_026394855.1 Candidatus Woesebacteria bacterium | reverse complement strand
AGATACAATTACTCAAAAAATAGGAGAAGCTTTAAAGGCTCATGATGAAATAAGACTTTCTACATTAAGACTTCTTTCGTCCGCCTTTAATTATGAGTTCATAGCCAAACAGCACAAACTTTCGGAAGATGAAGAGTTGGTCGTAGTAAGACGTGAAGCTAAAAAAAGAAAGGAAGCAATTGAAGCTTATGAAAAAGCGGGGTACAAAGATAGGGCAGACAAGGAAGCCAAAGAACTGACCATTCTTCAGGAGTATCTTCCACCGGAAACATCTGATGAGGAGCTTAATAAGATAGTAGATGAGGTAATTGCCGAGATAAAGCCAACTTCCCCTGCTCAAATTGGACAAGTGATTGGAGTCGTTAAAGCAAAGACCGGGGGAAATGCTGAGGGGTCTAAAATTGCAGAGCTTGTCAGGTCGAAGTTGACTAAATGATTACTGTTAATGTTTCCAAACAATCAAACTTTCCCGTAAAGTCATCTTTAATTAAAAAAAGATTGCGGGAGTTTTTGGTTAAAGAGGGAATTGTTTCAGATTGCGTAGTTTCGGTCGCGGTTGTGGGGGAGGAAAAAATGCTTGAGATAGGGAAGAAGCATTTAAAGGACAAACTTCTTCATAATGTTCTTTCTTTTACCGAATCTGAAATTAAGGGTGATTTTATATATCCGCCCGATGGAAAGATTTACTTGGGGGACATTATAATTTGCTATCCCAAAGTTCTTGAAGAAGCCAAAGAAGAAGGAACTTTAATTGACGAAAAAGCTTGTGATCTTGTGGAGCACGGAGCATTGCATTTATTGGGTAAACATCATGAATAATACAACCTTTTATTTAAAATATAGACCTCAGACACTTGAAGAGTTGGATTTGGATTCCGTCCGCGGAGAGCTTAAAAAAATAGTTTCTTCAGGAAATATTCCACACGCTCTTTTATTCGCAGGGACAAAGGGAACAGGTAAAACATCAGCCGCAAGAATTATTGCAAAAATAGTCAACTGTGAAAAACAGGGGAAGAAACTTTCTGAGCCCTGCAACAAATGCGGTCAATGCAAATCGATTTCAAACGGAAATAATCTTGATGTAATCGAGTTGGATGCGGCAAGCAATCGCGGGATAGATGATATAAGAGCCTTAAGGGACACAATTAAACTCTCTCCTGCCTATGCAAAAAAGAAAGTTTACATAATCGACGAGGCCCACATGTTAACTTTAGAGGCTTCAAACGCTCTTTTAAAAACCCTTGAAGAGCCACCCGATCATGTTTTATTTATTCTGGCAACCACAAACCCCGAAAAATTAATCGAAACAATTAGATCAAGAACCACCTTAATTGAATTTCATAAAGCAAGTTCCGAAGAAACAGTAAGATCATTAACATTCGTAGTTAAGGGGGAGAAATTGAAGATTGATAAAGAGATTTTGCTTTCAATTTCAAAAATGTCCGATGGATCCTTTAGGGATGCGGTAAAGACTTTGGAACAGCTTGTTTCCCAAAAAGTTAAGTTAGAAAAAGAAAGTGTTGAAGAATATTTATTTAATAAGAAGGCTTTTAATCAAAAGGAATTTATAGATAATCTTTTGGCTAAAGACAGTAAAAAGGCACTTTTGGAAATTGGTGAGTTTATAAAAAAAGGAGTAAGTACAGAAAGCATAATTGACTCTTTAGTCTCCGCCTTAAGAGAAAGTTTATTGGTCAAGGTTGGTCTTAAGGGAGAAGAAATCCCGAATCTTCCAAAGCAAGATCTAATTTCCCTAATTGAACTTTTGATATACGCCCGTTCCCAAATTGCTCTTTCGCCAATTGAAGAACTTCCTCTAGAAATTGCTGTCATTAGATGGTGCGGGGATGGAGTAGCGGAAGAACCCCAAACAGAAGACGTAAAACAACCAACAAGAAATTTAACGACAAAACTATCTGAAATTACAGATGATGTATGGAAAACAATTTTAACTACAATAAGACCAATTAATACATCAATAGAGGCGCTTCTTAGAGCGGCAAGACCGGTAAGCTACGATGGAAGCAATTTAACTCTGGGGGTTTATTATAGATTTCATAAAGAAAGACTTGAAGAAGTTTCCCATAGAAAGATACTTGAGGATGTTTTGGCTTCTATTTTGGGTTCGCCGATTAAGGTAACCTGTACATTAACCGATCCACCTGCCAAGAAAGTTGCAGACGTTCCTTTGACGGAAACGAAAGATAACGATATAATTAAAATTGCAGAAGAAATTTTTGGCAACTAGTATCTAGTATCTTTTTATTATGTTTGACAAATTTAAACAATTAGGAGAGCTTGCAAAGATGAGACAGCAAGCATCTGCCCTGCAGAAAGAACTTGAAAAAATCAGCGAAACTGTAGAAAAAAACGGCTGGACGGTTTCTGTCTCCGGGGATCAAAAATTAAGATACATTAAAAAGGGTGATGAGGATTTGAGAGAACTGGCGGATCTTATTAATGATGCAATGAAAAAAGTTCAGAAAGAAGCGGCCAAGAAAATGATGGAAATGGGTGGTGGTTTAAGTGGACTTCTTGGAAATTTAGGTAAGTAATGAAAATACCTCGGGCGATATCTGCTCTAATTGATTCTTTTCAGAAGCTTCCGGGTATTGGGCCAAAGAGCGCCCAAAGACTTACATATTATCTTCTGCATGTTCCTCAAATAGAACTGGATAATTTTTCTGATGCAGTTTCCAATCTAAAAAAAGATACAACTCTTTGTTCAACTTGCAGAAATGTGGGGGAGAGTGACCCCTGTTTAATTTGCACAGATTTATCCCGCGATATGTCAACTATTTTGGTTGTGGAACAACCTTTGGATGTTTTGGCTTTTGAAAAAACAGGAAAGTATAAAGGTCTATATCATGTTTTACACGGAGCAATAAATCCTTTGGAAAACATCGGACCCGATGAAATATATGTTCAGGATCTCCTGAACAGGGTAAAAGGGCAAGAAGGTGAAAGAGTAAAAGAAATCATTATTGCGACAAACCCGACAATGGAGGGTGAGGCAACCAGTATGTTTCTTGCGAAACAATTAAAAATTACGCATGAAATGATGCAGTCTAATTTAAAATTAAAAATTACCCGTCTGGGCATGGGTATTCCCACCGGCGCGGACCTGGAGTATGCTGATGAGGTAACTCTTTTTCAAGCTCTTCAAGGCCGAAGAGCTATTTAAATAATATGAATACTGCCAAGACTATTGCAAAACAAATTGCTCAGGAACCTTGGGAAATTCTCAAAGACGCCGGAGAGCAAGTTTTTCCACGGGATGACGGGAGAGAAGTTGGTCCAAATCAAAATTTAAATTCTGCCCAAACCGAGGCAGAAAATAAAAAACTTCTTGAAGAAAGAGATAAAGTCAGAAGCCAAAGATTAATTGAGGCTTTGCAAACAGAACTTCGCGATAGGACAAAGAATGATTTAATTAAGGCTCTTCGGGAAAAAATTGCGAAAGGGGAAGTCGTTTATATAGAAAATTATCCGCAGTTAACTCCCGAAGAAAAAGAATTTCTTAAAAAGCAAATTGAAATGGTAAAGATCCAAAACCAGCAAGCGGCAAGGGAGCAGGAAACACTTGCCGAGCCAGCTTCTAAAAAAGGCCGTAGACTTTTTAATTTTGGCAAGAAAACCCAAGTGCAAAGACAGCAAACCCAAACCGAAAGACCTCTTCCGCCGTCGGGCTAAGTATTACCTATTGACAAAGTAATACTTTTAAAATAATATTACTTATATGCAAATTCTTACTACCACAGTAACTCAGAAAGGCCAAGTAACGCTACCAAAAATGATGAGGGATATGCTAAATATTCTTCCGAATTCAAAAGTTGTAGTTTCTTTGGCTAAGGAAAGCATTAAGATAAAACCGGTTGGTCCTGACATATTAGACCTTGCTGGAACTTTCAAAATTCCAAAAGGTGCTCCCGGAGTTTTGGAGGCGAGAGAATTTATGGAGAAGAATTACTCGAGATTTTAATGAAAACATATTTTCTTGATAGTAATATATTTTTACGTTTTCTTATCGGAGACAATCAGAAGATGTTGGGTGAGTGTTTATCTTTGATTGAAGATATTAAAAAAGGGAAAATAGATGCTTTTACTTCAAATTTGATTTTATCCGAAGTTGTTTGGACTCTCGGTTCTTTTTATAAATTTCCGAGATCAAAAGTCATTAATGCCATAAAAGGTATTG
>JAPLZT010000111.1 GCA_026394855.1 Candidatus Woesebacteria bacterium | reverse complement strand
TACAAAAATCAAAACCAATAACAATCAGAATCAATCAAGAAGACTTGTTTAAAGTAAAATCTAAGGCGAAAAAGAGCAGGATTCCTTATCAAACCCTTTTAAGCGCGCTTATCCACCAATATGTGGAAGGTAAAACCAGATTAGAGCTGTGAGATAATTAAACTCGGACGACAGAATGTGCCGTTGTCAATAATCTAATGCAACCCCTTCCTCCTTTTTTAACAAATTATTAAAGACTTCATTGGGTGTTTTGTATCCTAGTATTTTTCTTGGGCGGTTATTGATTTCTTCAGCCGCTTCTTCTAATTCTTCTTCTGTTACAGTATTAAAATCAGTTCCTTTAGGAAAGTAATATCTTAAGAGCCAATTGCCATGTTCATTTGTTCCTCTCTGCCAGGCTGAGTAGGGATCGGCAAAGAAAGTTTCCATTCCTAGTTCCTTTAATTTAAAATGACAATGGTTTTCCCTGCCATTATCAAGGGTTGTTGATTTTCTGGCAGCCTTGGGAATATTGATAAAAATTTTCTTTTGCACCGTTATTGTTTGTTCACTTTTTAAAGAATTTATCTTCTTACAAAGTATTTTTCTGGACATTCTTTCCACTTCCGTATGGGCACCATTCCTGTGGCCTTTGCCTTCAATACTGTCTCCCTCCCAGTGGCCAAAGATTTTTCTTTGATTTACTTCTTTTGGCCTTAGATTGATGGAAACACGGTCAGGAATGGCCGATCGGTGAACTTTCCTGCCTGTTTGTTTTTTTCTTTTCTTTTGTTTTCTTCTTAGATATTCAAACCATCCTTGTTTAATCTGTTTTGGACTATAAATCCAACGGTAAATAGTTTCTGCTGTTATCCACCAGTGTTTATCAAAAGGATGATCTGATTTCAGATTACCGGCAATAGAATCCGGACTCCAACCCATTCTTAGATGTTCCGTTACAAAATCATAAACATCAGGGTTTTTCAGTTCTCTTTTAGCATGTGCCAACCTCCATTCTCTTCCATCGGCTTTGGCTTGGGCATGGATGGCAACATAATACTTTCTTCCATCACTTGCCTTAAAAGAGTTTCTTTTTAACTCTCTACCGATAACTGACGGGTCACGGTTTAATCTTCTGGCACACTCCTTATTGGAAAGACCTTCTGCCTTAAAAAGGGCTAATAAATCCCTTTCTTGGACAGTGATTCGTTTCTTGTTTTTCATCCCTGTATTTTATCAGGGGTTGCATTGGATTATAGAACTTGCGATACTACCAATCTGGCTGTTCATATGTTAAAATATGGTTGCAGTGAAAACTAAAAAATTTACCATTCTTCATTCCAACGATATGCATGGGGATTTTTTGGCGGAGGCCAAGCTTGGGGAGGGAAAACTGATCGGCGGATTGGCGCTTTTGTCCGGTTATATTAATAAAGTCAGAAAAGAAGAAGAAAACGTTTTGTACATTATTGCCGGCGACATGCTTCAAGGATCTTTGATTGACGCGGAGTACAAAGGAATTTCCACGATTGAAATAATGAACTATCTTGCTCCGGACGTGGTGGCGATCGGCAATCACGAAGTTGATTACGGACTTTCGCATCTGCTTTTTTTGGAAAAAATGGCCAATT
>JAPLZT010000087.1 GCA_026394855.1 Candidatus Woesebacteria bacterium | reverse complement strand
TACAATTTTTTTAAAAAATTTAAAATAAGCAGTGGTTTAATTAGAACGCAATTAAGCTATTTTATTTTTAGCACGATAATAGTTGCCGTTATTGGTTCAATTTTTGGCGCTATTATCCCGTTAGTTTTAAATGATCTTGGTCCATATTGGATCGGACCTTATTTTGCCGTTCCGACGGTGATTATTTTATTAAAGTTTATTTATAAGAAGGACTAAATTAATGCTTAATATAATTTTAATTTATTCTGTCGGTTTATTGGCAGTTTTATCTTTTGCCTTAGGTATTTATAGTATTTTGATTAATCCCAAGCCATGGACAGTCAGGATGTGGTTTTTATTAAGTATGGCTATAAGTTTATGGAGTGCAAATTTATTTTTGTTAATGTATTCAAAAGTCGAAAGTGATGCAATTTTATATTCAAAAATATTGCATGTCGGCGCCAGTTTTATTCCAATCTTTTTCTGTCATTTTGTTTTGAATTTTACTTTTCAGATTGGAAATAGAAAAAAGGTAATTTTTTTATATGTTGGCTATCTTCTTGCAGTGATTTTTTCCTTGTTAAGTTTGACTCCTCTAATTGTCGCCGCCGGTTCACCCAAAGTTGGTTTTCCATTTTGGGTTGATGCGGGAAAATTATATCCTCTGCTTTTGATTTATTTTTGGGTTTATGTTTTAGCGGGAATATATTTTCTTTATCAAGCTCATGAGAGAACCGGTGGAACAACGAAAAAGAAAACATTTTATCTATTAGTTGCTTCAATAATCGCTTTTGTCTCCGGCGGCACAAGTTTTTTACCGCAAACTTTGGGAATATACCCTTTTGGAGATTTTATCACCTGGCTTTATCCGGTTATTGTGACTTATGGGATTTTTATTAAGGATCGATAAATTGATATTTTAATGTTGGATGCAAACTTTTGGAAGAAATATTTTAAAACTTATGATATTTTAAATATTGTTATTCCTTATAGGGAATTAATAGAGAAGTTTATTAAAGAATTGGCAATTAGTAGGGGAGATTTAGTCTTAGACGCTGGCGCTGGTACGGGGAATTTAGCAATTAAATTTAAACAATTGGGAACGGCGGATCTAATTGACCTTTATCATTCCGTTTATAATCCCGAACACCCGGCGGTTAAAAAAGAGCCGGAAGTAACGTTAGAGCACGAGGAAAAATCACAATTATCAATTACCAATTTACAATGAAGCACCAATTTTTGAAAATTCTAAACTTGAAAATTTATTGACAACCAAAGGTTGTGCATAAATTGGAATTTGAGAATTGAAAATTATGAAACAGGATTTAAATAAACAAACGCAACAGGCAACAACTCCGGCAAGTAATCCGGTTGAGGCGAAGCCCAAGGTGGTCAACCCCAACCTTGCCATTGCCCAAGGCATGAGTTTGCTTGATGCCATTGCCCCTCAATCGATCGAAGAGGATTTTGATTATATAAAAATCAATGATATTTATTTCCGTACAATATTTGTGGGCGGATATCCAAGATTTGTTGCGCCCGGATGGTTGGAGCCGGTTGTAAATATTGACACGTCTCTTGATATTTCTTTTTACGTCTACCCCGTTGACGGGAAGACTGTGCTTGACGATCTCAGACGAAAAATAGCGGAGATGGAGGCAGAAATGTCTACAGACATCGAACGCGGGAAAATTGTTGATCCTTTTACACAGGCCAAACTTGAAGATGCCTTGTCTCTTCAGGAACAGCTCGTTAAGGGAATCGAAAGATTTTACGAGTTTTCCTTTTATATTACTATCCCGGCAAATTCAGTTGAAGAGCTTAACCACATAACCAAACAGGTGGAGTCCCAACTGGGGTCACTAATGATTGTCAGTAAACAC
>JAPLZT010000036.1 GCA_026394855.1 Candidatus Woesebacteria bacterium | reverse complement strand
TGATCTCCAAAAAAGACTTTCTCATACTTTTCCTCAATCTCATTAGCGTTTTTTAGATCGGCTTCATCAATGTTCAAAGCAATCAGTATCGGCTTCTTAGCAAGAGAAGGCGCGTCGGGATGATCTAAATCTGCTAAATCCAATTCCAATTTAACAACTTCAAAATCTTCCTTAGGATTTGTTACTCCCTGTTTAATAATATCCGGATCAGAAAAGGCTCTCACTACATGACAAATAGCATCAACCTCTCTGATATGGGAAAGGAATTTATTTCCTAAGCCTTCTCCTTTAGAAGCTCCTTTTATAAGTCCGGCAATATCCAAAAACTCACAAGTAGCGGAAACTTCGGGAGATTTGTAAATCTCAGCAAGTTTTGCCAGACGTGGATCGGGAACGGGAACAATACCGATATTAGGCTCAATTGTTGCAAAAGGAAAATTAGCAACATACGCCTGCTGCTTTTTTAGAAGTGCGTTAAACAGTGTGCTTTTTCCTACGTTTGGTAATCCGACTATCCCGACACTCAGAGCCATACCCGACATTCTAACATTTCCTACAATAGATTTCCCGTATTATTAGGGCGTTGGCTGATTGACGTTTACATTAATAGTCGCACCACCAGACGTCATTTGCCTGATCGCCGGAAGTCCATACCTATACCCAAAATACCCGAGAATAATGAGACCGATAATCACAACAACCGCCGTCAACGGTCCGCTAGAATTGTCAGAACTAGGTGGATTATTTACAATAGTCGCCATATTTCACTCACCTCCTTCAGTCGTTTAAAGTTTATTTTTTTAAATCTTTTTTGACCTCTTCAAACTTCTTTTTTCCTTCAGAAGACATATCCTCTACTTTCCCTTTCAAATCAGAATAAATCTTTTGACCTTCTTTTTTGTATTCATTAAATTTATTCTTTATCTTTTTACGGTTCTTCTCGTCGGAAAGCGCTACAGCAGCAGCACCAACCGCTGCACCAACAACCGCTCCGACAATTCCTGCTCCCACTGGGTTTATACCTTTTTTACTTACCATTCTTATCACCTCCTTTTCTTACTAACATATTCTTCAGATATAATATTCCGTTTTTGATATGGTTTTTAAGTTCATCAACATCTTTTGTTATATCATCTATCTTCTCAAGTATTGAAGTTAGTTCTTTTAGAGTCCGTGACAGGTTGTAGGCAGCGTAGGATACAAATCCCACCAATGTTAAAAATCCTATAGCTAAAGAAAAATAAAGAAGATCTAGAGAAGTCATGCTTCATATTATCACACTTTACTTCCTCTTGAAGATGTAGCTTACAATAAAGATAAAGATACTCACCAGAACAATTATTGGTCCTGAAGAAAAATTGAAATATTTAGAAAGTACCAACCCAAAAACTACCGATACAACTCCCAATAAGGCTCCCAATATTTGATAACTTTTAATGCTTTTAGCAAGATTCTTAGCAGCAACCGCAGGAACAACAACTAAAGCTCCCATAAGTAAAGTTCCCACAAATTTAACTCCCAAGGCAACAACAAATCCCACAAGAAGAAGATAAATAAGATTTACTTTTTTCATATTTATTCCTTCGGCTTTTGCTAAATCTTCTGAAACAATTCCCAAAAGAAGACGCTTCGCGATAAAAGAAACTAACGTAAATATCAATACTGATGAAGCGGCAATTATTACTCCGTCTAATAGATTTATTTTTTCAAAGTTGCCGAATAAAGCCTCCAAAAGCTCAGGCTCGGGAGTAATTAAAATTCCTATGGCCAAACTTGCAGTAAAGAATACTCCCACAAGAGCCTCCGGATAGATTTCGGATTTCTCGCTTAAATACCAAACTCCAATTACAGCCAACGTTAACGCAATAAATGCCCCGAGTGTCGGATTGAGATTTAAAATAAGCGCAATTGCCATTCCGGGAAGGGCAACGTGACTTAATGCATCTCCCACAAGAGACATTCTTTTAAGAACCATGAAGGATCCCAAATATCCGGAAACTCCTCCCACCAAAGCACCAGTTATTAAAAGTAAAATTATATTAGTGTTCGTCATGTTTATATACTTTTACGTCTTCCCCATACATTTTACTTAATGTTTCTTTATCAATTACTTCCCTGGGTTTTCCAAAACAAATTTTTTCTTTATTTAAACAAAGTACATCCGTTGCATGTTTATAGACAATATCAAGTTCATGAGAAATAAAGATAATGGTTAAATCAACTTCCTTTTTAAGTCTTTCGATAAGTCCATAGATTGTTTCTTCTCCGGCAAGATCAACTCCTGAGGTTGGTTCATCAAAAAGAA
>JAPLZT010000129.1 GCA_026394855.1 Candidatus Woesebacteria bacterium | reverse complement strand
TCAATTTTGACGTCAAAAAAGTCCTCCAGGAAGCGCTTGGCTATTCTTGTGTCGGAGAAAACTTTTTTAAAATACCTGTCGTAATTTAAGGGCGCTAAATACATCGGCTTCTTTGTTTTTTACTTTGCAAAATTAATCAATATTCTCAAATAATATGATCATTCATTAGTCAATTAAAATTTTGTTCTTGATAATTTTGTTCTTTCATCGCCAATAACCGCCGAAGCATCAATAACGGCAATTACTTTAAATAACAGGAAAATTTCTTTTACGTTCTCCGCATTATACTCCGTCCACCAGCTTTTATGCGTGTTGCTAAAGGTAGCGCCGGGAAATGCAGGTAAGATACCTGTAAATAACCGGAACGAGCGGGACGCTCGCTCCTGCGGGTGCCTGGTTGCGCCTTTATGCTCACGAATGGTAAGAATTAATGTTTCCATTATTTTCCCCCAGTGGGTAATAAAATGAGGGTGTAAAATTACTATTATTTATAATACAAAATATATTTTCCTGGAAATTCATCTCCCCCGGCTGATAATGTCTTTAATTTTGAAAGGGGGATGTGTGTGAGGGCGAATAATTATTCTCCCATACAGGCGGCCTTACAGGCGGCCAGGCTTGCGGCCATGCAAGCGAGCGCTACTTGCTGCATTTGGCAAGTTTCCAGGTTTGACAAATTTTAGAAATTTGTCAAACCTCCCAACAACCAGGATTATGATGGCGAGTATGATGAATGGGCGAATAATTATTCGTTCTTACAAACGACAAGCGCCGAGCTACTTGCTGCATTTGTCAAATCTCTTTCATTTCCAAAGTATAAATTATAGGAACCTCTTTGAATAATCAGAATAACAGGCTTAAAAATAGCCTTTAGTTGGCGGCAGTATGGCTTGCGAGGAAACTTTCAGGGTATATTTTTCTACAGATATGGTTTGCGAGAAAACTTTCAGTGTATATTTTTCTGTATATATAATTTGCCAGGAAACTTTTAGGGCGTATTTTTCTACAATATGGCTTGCCAGGAAACTTTTAGTGTATATTTTCCTTTAGTATGGGCTGTATAAACCCTCCCGTTCAAGCTTCATAAAATGTAGGAATCTATAACAATTAGGAATCTATAACAATAAAAAAGTAGATATTTTCAATATACTGACTTCTTAAAATTAAAAAAAGTAGTAACCCACAAAGGATATTAACCCCGTAGGATATTTTTAATAATAATACCGATATTTATCAAAATATAAACTATTCAACGGGGTAAATACTAAGAAAGACGTATTTTATGATTTAATTGGACTCATCGTTTTAAATAAAAATAATGGTTGGAAATTTCATAATAAAGTAATAAAGTTTGAAGTGATGATAGTCAACAAATTTACTAAAGTAATAAAGTTAACTAAAGCCGAAAACTTTATTACTTTAGTAAAAATAAACAAACCCAAGGAAATGAAACTTTATTACTTTACTGAAAAAATAAACTAAGAGTTCAAAATTATATAAGGCAATTTAAGAAGTCTGATATATGAGTTTTTTTGCCCGAATTTTTAAAATTTTTTGAATAATTTTAGCCTCCGATTTTAAAGCAGGTGATTCAACTAATATCCGCTACAGGCTTTGATTCTATATTATTTTAGCTCATAAAATATTTTCTCAAAACAGTAAGGAATATTTATAAAGACAAAGATTTATTTGTTTATTTGAATTATTATACCGTGTTTTGCATTTCATAAAACTAAAACATACTAAAAATGGCAAAATTAATTTGGATATTTCTTAGAAACATTTTCGAGAATATCACAGCAAAAAACAATCGTAAAATGGATTCTCTTTCGACGGATCACGATCTAAAATTGACTGCAGATATGTTGAATCCAATCATTGCCGTAATTTACAATATTTTTCATCCATTGAGGCTGGACTTTCACAACACTTATGTGTCGTACAAGGCTGCCCTTGCTGATTCTCACGGAAAGACTGTGGAACTACAGGATTTTTGGGCTTTGGCATCTTCGGAAAAATATGACCACTGGGACTCGCTGGTAAAAAATGTTTATCCACGAAAATCAATGCAACATGAAGGTCTTTTTCCCAGAGGGCATGATCCCTTCAGAGAAGGAAATGAGGAAGAGCGCATTTCGCACATTGAAGCTCTTAAAAGCAATCTGAGTAAAGATTCGGCTCTAAGCGCCGCAGAAACTGAAGTTGATAATTTTTTAACCTCTTATTATGCATTGAAAACATCACATGCTGCCAAGGAAAAATTGATAAGAGATTTGGCAGCGGAAGTAAAGACAAAAAGTAAAATCTGCGCTACGGCTATGTATGCTGATCTTGGTTATCTTATATGGAAATTCCCCGCAGCTCCAGATACCATTGGAGGTTATTTTAATGTTTCGGAGATTGTTAGTACAACTGCAAAATCAGAAGGGGGCGAAAGCGATGAACTTACTATTGCTGTTCCTAATGGGAAATCGGTAGAAGGTGATTTTGTGTTTGAAGATGCTACTAAAATAAGGGCTTACAATCCCGGCGGGGAAACCTTATATTTGTTTACCAAGGCTGTAAAAGAAACAAATCCGCCTATACCCGATGATGCTATGGCATTATTGCCCGAAGATGATAAGCAAATTATCATGTACACATTGGGAGTAGCCGGCAACCGCTATTTCTATATTGGCAACAAGGGTACAAGCGCCGGTGAAATAGTTATTGATTTGGTTTAAGCTATTAGAGAACAAAAAAAACTGACATTATGTTGTTGTTTATTTTTTCCTGCGGGAACAAGCGGGACGCTCGCTTCTGCGGGTTAAAGAGTTTTTGGGATGAACTCATTAATTCAAACTAAAATTGGGCAATCAACCTCAGGTTAAGCTGGCGGGGAGTAAGGTAATTTGGCACTGCATATTGCCTGTCGTTTACATCCGTAATC
>JAPLZT010000140.1 GCA_026394855.1 Candidatus Woesebacteria bacterium | reverse complement strand
CCATCCGGATAATAAAATAGTTCTCTTGACGGCTACACCTTTTAACAACGATCCAAAAGACGTCTTTGCTTTGATTAAATTATTCCAGACACCCGGACAAAGCACAATTCGATCAATAGATAACTTAAGTCTTAGGTATAGAGATTTGATTCAAAGATATAAAAAGTTGCGTAGGGAAATGTCAAAAGGTCTTGCACCAGAAGAAATTGATAAAGAAGCAAGTGAAATTGCAACCGAGCAAAGAAGATTGATCGAAGCTGTAATAATTAGGCGTTCAAGGTTAGATTTGGATTATATTACCCGTTATAAAGAAGATTTAAGGCGTCAGAACATCTCTTTTGCTGAAGTTAAGGGTGGGGGACCGGAACTTCTAAGTTATGATTTGAATGGCCTTCAAGATCTGTACGTGAATACTCTAAATACAATTACTGATGACAAACAGGGTTTTGTTGGTGCAAGATATAAACCAACTGCTTATATTCTTGGAAAAAACAGGGATAAATTTATAGATACTTTCAAAAACCAAATTGAAGACGCTTCAGATTTGTGGATAGCTCAATCAAACTTAGCAAAATTTATGAGAAGACTTCTGGTTATGAGATTTGAAAGCAGTCGGGCTGCCTTTAGATCAACTTTAGATAAGATGATTGAATCTAATGAAAGAATTGAAAATTGGTGGGACAACTTGGGCAAAGTTCCGATTATGAAGAAAGGTAGACTTCCTGATCCTCAGGACTACGATCTGGAAGATGGAGAAGAATCAAACGCATTGGAATTTGAACTGGAATTTTTAAGAAACAAAGAAGGGTTCTTGGAGGTTCCAAAAGAGATGCTTGATCCTGAATTTATTACAGTTGTAAGAAACGATACTGCTTTACTTAAAAAAATAAAAAATGATTGGTATTCTGATCCAAGGTTATCTGTGCTTGATCCAAAGTTAGAGGAAGTAGCAAAAAGAATTAGAGGTTTCTTAAGCGAAAATCCAAATAAAAAGATTGTTATTTTCTCAATTTACAAGGATACAGTTGACTACTTATACGAGAAGCTAAAAGGCGAACTCAGAATCTTCAAATATACCGCCACAGATTCCACTGCCGCCACACGCCAGGAAGTTAAAGAAAACTTTGACGCTTCCATGCCTGATAATAAACAAAAGAATGATTATGACGTCTTAGTTGCAACTGATGCTTTAAGTGAGGGTTATAACTTACATCGAGCCGGAATTGTTATCAACTATGATATTCCCTATAACCCAACCAGAGTTATTCAGAGAGTGGGAAGAATTAACAGGATCAATAAAAGAATGTTTGATTTTCTTGAGGTCTATAACTGTTTCCCCACAGACATTGGTGAGGAAGAAGTTAGGGTTAAATCAATCTCGACCTTAAAAATGAAGTTAATCAATGCAGTAGTCGGAAGCGATATGCGAACACTTACTAAAGATGAAGAGCTGGTTAGTTATTTCAAAGATGAATATGCTAAAGCTGAAAAAGAATCGGAAAGGTTGTCTTGGGATGCTCCTCACAGGCAGGCGTATGACACAGCCAGTAAAGATAAAGATTTAATGAATAAGGTCTTGGAATTACCAAGGCGTGCCAGAATAAAAAGAACCATCTCAAAAGAAAATGTTGTAAGTGTTTTTGGTAAAAAAGGTAGTCATGCTATTTTTACGATTGGTTTACCTGATGCTCAACCCAAGGTAACCTCCGCCGAAGACGCCCTAAACTATTTTGTGGCAAATCCAGATGAAAAAGGTGAAGCAGTGGACAAAGAATTTACCGGAGCTTTCAACTTAGCTAAAGACAAACTATTTGCTAAAAACGAACTACCTAAGATTCAAGGGAGAAGAGCTACGGCAATTACCACTCTCAAGGCTATTGGAGAAAGTCTCCCACAAGCCACAGATTATTGTGAAGATGTGATAGCCATAATTAAAGATCTTGATGATGTGAGTGATGGCGTACTTAAAGACATATCCCAACTCGACCTACGAAACGTTGAGGAGGCTTATAAGAGGGTTTTGGAATTGGTTCCTCTCCACTTCATTCAAAGTATCCAAGAAAGAGCCGGTAGATTTGAGAGCGAAAAAGAATTACTCTTGTTTGCTGAACAATTTAAGTAAATGTTGAAATTAAATGAATCATATTCCCGACAAGACTTTACTGATTTCCTGAACGAATTTCTTCCGGATTT
>JAPLZT010000133.1 GCA_026394855.1 Candidatus Woesebacteria bacterium | reverse complement strand
TGACAAGATTTTTGAAAGGAGCGGTCGTGATGTCATTTCCGGGGTTTTAAAAAGTAGGTCGGGAAATAAATATCCTGTTAGAAAAGGTGTTCCGATACTGCTCAATCGTTACACTCAACCAGTAAAAACAGTGGATAGTTTTGCCTACGAGTGGGAGCAGTTTGATTTTGATTATGGAAAAAAGGGCTGGTTGGAAGATGTGGTAAAACCAGGTGTAGGTGGTTTAAATTATTTTAAGAACAAAGTGATTATTGATTGCGGTTCCGGCTCAGGACGACAGAGTCTTTGGATGGCTCAGGCTGGGGCAAAGCTTGTGTTTTCTTTGGAACTTTCTGGTGCTGCTCAAAGCATAACAAAAAAGGTGGCGGATATGGCAGGCGGTAAGGTTTTTGTTATTCAATGTGATATTTCCGACCCGCCTATTAACACTCGAAATGTAAAGGTAGATTTAATCTACTGTGTAAATGTCATTCAACATACGATAAACCCTAAATTGGCTGTTTTGGGAATCACCAAATTAATGAATAAAAAAACCGATTTTATCTTCAATATTTATCTGAAAAGAAATAGAAAATTTATTTTAAAAACTCTGGAGTTAGTAAGGTTGTTAACTAGGTCTTTGCCGTTTGGATTATTAAAATATCTAAGTTTGATTGCAACCTGTATTTTTTACCCCTTTAAAAGATATTTACCGGTAGGTCATAGTTTTAAGGAAATTTGGTTAAATTTATACGACATATTAGGGAATCATGAATATCAAAAATTTTATACGGAAGAGGAATTGACCAGTATTTTAAAAAATGCGAATTTAAAAATCATTAGAAGGTTAAAATATGTTATGTTTTTAAATAAGGAGTAAAATGTTGAAGACAAATTAAAATGTCTAAAAGAAAGTTAACTCTAAGTTTGAAATTTATTCTTCCTGCTATCGCTATTTTACTTATTTTGGCGGCAATTATGGTAGTTTACTGGCGAGCTCCAAAAATCTTTTTTCAACAGGATGAATGGATAAGTTACGGATTATATTTAACACAGGGTTTTAGGTATATCTTCTCAAATGTTCATGGAGGTTTCTCATTTATATTAGGGGAGGGAAGGGTGTTTCAATCATTTATTTTTTACATGTTTCTTAAATTATTTGGGCTTAATACAGCTCCGTTTTTGACATTTATGTTAGTTGTCCATATGGTTAACTCCGTTTTAGTCTTTTTACTTGGTCTTAAAATATTTAAAAAGATTTTTCCATCTCTATTATCAAGTCTGTTTTTTGCCTTAAATAGTCTTTCGATGAATTCCGTTACCTGGCCGGCCACAGCAGGAGTGCTGATTTCAACCACATTAATTATTATTTCTATTTTTGCTTTTATTAGATTTATAGAAGAGGAGAAGAAAAAGTGGCTTATTTTGACTTTTATTTCACTATATCTTTCTTTATTTTTTAAGGAGATGGGTATCTATCTTTTTCTCTATCTTCCGTTTATCTCCTTAATATATAAAAAATCTAACATAAAAAAATTCTTGATTACTTATTGGCCATTTCTTCTATTTTCGGTTGTCGATGGAGCGTATAGAGTTCTTGAATTGAAATCTATTTCAGGACCCAATGCACTATTTTTGACCGGCACTTCGAATATGTATTGGTTGACATTATTATCCAGAATAGTCTTTTATCCAATTACGTCATTTTCTCTTGTTTTTGTACCACCAGAGCCATTTTTGTGGATAGCCAGGTATTTTGCCTTAGTCTATTATCCCTTTTTACCGGCTCCTCAGTTTATATTAATTGCTCAAACCGCAGTATTAGATTTATTAGCAGTTACCCTG
>JAPLZT010000101.1 GCA_026394855.1 Candidatus Woesebacteria bacterium | reverse complement strand
GATTCCCCCACCCTGATTTTAAAGGTTTTATGGTTTTTGATGCCCCACGAATTTTGGGTTCGTTGTATGTAAATTTTGTTTTGATATGGAAAAAAATGTTTAACATAATTGTTATTGTAGGGATTATTCCCTGGTCAGTTATTATTGGGAAATCAATTCTTCTTCTTATAAACAAATTATTAACGCGACGCAAAAATGCATCCTACATAATCTTTATTGTTTTTGTTTTCATTTTCTCTCTTTTGCCTACAACAATAGTATTGGAAGGTTACGTAAAATATCATGCGGAAATATTACAATATATGTTCATGATTTATCTGATTTGGGGGATGGTAATTTTAGTAGCCTATTTTATCTATTTTTACCAAATTAAAAGAAATGTTAGTAACCAGTTTTCCTCAAGTGTTAGTATTTTTATCGTTTGCCTTGGATTCATCAGTATGACTTTGACCGTGTTTAATTTTTTTGCTTGGGAAGAATACCTAATTCCTTTTATACCGATTGTTATTTTGTGGCTGGCCAACTATTTTATGGACTCTAAGATGAATAAGTTGTTGGTAGTAGTCATTTTGAGTTCGATGATTATATTTACATTGTCTAATGTTAAGACCGATTATGATCAAAATGGAATCCGTTGGGAAGCTGCTGAGGCAATAATTAATCGGGGACTGGTAAAACCAAACGAGGTGGGTATTATAAATTGGGCTTGGGTTCCATATTTTTATTATGAAGATAGTTTTGCCAAAAGACTTAAGGAGGTTGGCGGAGATAAGAAGCTGATCACTCAAATTCACACATGGTGGAATGATGACGCCTATAATTACAAAGTTGAAAAACTTTCTTTCGTTGGTGGAAATTGTTCGGATATAGTTTTGGAGAAGAACGAGAGAGAACTCGAGCAAATTGAAGCAAAAAGTGTTTTTGCAACTTACAGATATTGTGTGGTTTATAAAATGTAATAATCTCTTATGAAGTTGACAATTATAATTCCAGCAAGAGACGAAAAAAAAGGTAATTATCAAAATCTTAAATTCTCTTCGTAGATGTGTAAAAACTCCTCACAGGGTTTTAGTAGTTGATGATTCAAATAATGGAACAACTCTTGTCGTAAAAAATTATATGAAAAAGCAGGTAAAGGAGCGGCCGTTGTGGTTATGGCTGACCTTTGTGATGATCCCCATAATTATCGATAAGATGTATAGAATAACGGTCCTAGATGGAGTCAAATTTAACTTATCAAGTGGAGTAGAAACTTCAATGGAAATTACTCTTCAAGGTTTTTTTAAAGGAGCAAAAATTATCGATATACCAACTATTTGGAGAGGGCGCACTTTAGAAAAATCTAAATTTAGAATATTTCATAGAGCTCCAAAATACGCGCATATCGTTTACTGGTCTTTAGAAAACTCATTGAGGGAATTTTTTGGTTTGAATTTAAAAAAGTTCTATGTTAGTTAGGAAAGCAATTTCATTTTCCTAAGGGCATTGGTATACGAGTTTTCCCAGGTATTTTCTTTTGTGCTTGTAATAGCATTTTTTCGCATTTTTATATATAGATTTTTGTCGGAAAATATTTTGATTAAGGCGTTAGCGATATCTTCGGAATTATCTTTGGTTATTATTCCGGCCCCGGCTTTCTCTACTAATTTGCCATTGGGGGGAACTTGGGTGGTAATAACCGGAAGCCCGCATGCCAGAGACATTCTGATTTTTACCGCATCGGCATACCATCGGACTGATTCCGGTATTGCCCTATAAGGAGCAACACTTACCCTATGTTTCCTAATTATTTTGTACATTTCTTCATTGGTTGCAATAAAGCCTTTATAGTTAACAGATTTATCCAGTTTTAACCTATTTATCAATTCTATTAATTTATTTTGGTCTTCTTTCCGGCCGCCGCCAATAATTGTCAAGGTGGCTTTGGGGAACATTTTGAGTACTATCGGCATTGCTTTAACTGCTAAGTCTGGCCCATTCTCAAGACCTAAAGTTCCGGCATAGATGATACTTTCAGGTTTCGTTTCGGAAAGCGGTAAACTTTTAATTTCCTCTTTAAAGAAAGCATTAGGGGCAAAGATTTGGGGCGACAACTTTTTTATATCATAACCAAGTTTTTTCCTTGCCTCCGGCATAGCCATGGACACATTCCATGTTGCGTCTGCATAGGTTGCTGCCAGTTTATCCAGTAAAAGATAAAAAGCATTAAACCATTTGTTTTTGTATCTTTTTGGGGAAAAATCTGAAACATAATAAACAACTTTATCGATTTTACCCATTTTCTTAAGTACCGCTCCAGCCAAAGCATTAACCGACTCAAAGCCGATAAATAGATTAAATTTATTTTTACTTTTGATAGCAAAATCCATAACTGACAGAAAATCTCTCAATTTAAAAGAAATTTGAGTTTTGTGGACATTTGTTAACGAAAGAATTGGTTTAAGTAAGCTTAGCCAAAATGAGTTTTTTACGATTTGGGTTTGTTTTCCGTTTTTATAAATTTCAATTCTAGGCATTAAAATATCACTTCCGGGATGGGGCTGATCTATTAAGACAAACTCTTTAGATCTTTTAGAAAAATAATCTACAAAAGGTTCAACCATGCCATTGGTGGGGAGGCGTGTGCTATTTTTCCAGGGGGAAAATGTAGCTATAAGTACCGTTTGAAATTTTTTCATGGTTATATTTTATCAGGAAACATCCTGTTTAAAAATACTGTTTTTTGTACTATCATTTAGCATTGGATAATGAAAGATAACAATATAGTTGTATTTGGAATTGGACGGGTTGGGCTTCCTTTGGCTTTGGTTTTGGCAGATAAAGGTTTTGATGTCTGGGGAATTGATATCAATTCGACCCATATTGCGCTTTTAAATAAAAAGAAGCTTCCTTTTATGGAAGAGGGGGCGGGAAAGCTGCTGGAAAAATATGGAGGGAATAAATTTCAGGCTTTTACTCCAGAAAAAAGAGTTGAGGCAATTGCCCGCAGTAAATATATCATTCTTACCCTGGGTACCCCAATTGACGATACTTATAGTCCAGATCACAGACAGATTGAAAAACTATTTTCTGAAATCTTACCCATTATTAAGTTTGGTCATGTGATTTTACTGCGAAGCACCATATCTCCGGGTACACTCCGGCAATTGGTAAGATATGTCGAGGACAATACTTCTTTTAAAGTCGGTAAAGATATTTTTATGGCTTACTGTCCGGAAAGAATAGCTGAGGGAAAGTCGGTTGAGGAATTAACCCAGATACCTCAAATTATTGGGACAATTGATCCGGGAAGTGCGAAGTATGCAGCAAAAGTATTTTCAAAAGTTACCAGTAAGCTTTTATATTCCAAACCGGAGGCGGCGGAACTTGCGAAACTTTATTGCAATATGTATCGCTATATCGATTTTGCCATCGGCAATGAGTTTATGATGATTGCCGAAGATTACGGCTGTGATATCTATGATGTTCTTAATTTGGTTAATAACGGATATAAAAGAGCAGGTTTAAAACCGCCGGGATTAACGGCGGGGCCATGTCTTGTTAAGGATGGCTTTTTCCTTATCGATAAAAGCCCCTTTATGGAATTGGTGATTGCGGCCTGGAGGCTTAATGAAAATATTCCCGGTTACCTCTTTAAGAGAATTAAGGCGGAAGTACCATTACTTAACAAAAAGAAAGTTGCCATTTTGGGATTATCTTTTAAGAAGGATATCGACGATGCTAGATTTTCTTTAGTGCCGAAAATCCAAAGATATTTTCTTACCGAGGGGGCAAAAGTAATGGTTTCCGATCCATATCTTCCTTCAGATTCCTTAAAGGAGGCAATTAAAGACGCCGATATTTTGATTATCGGTACCAACCACAGCGATTATAAAAAACTGCCTATTTCCAAACTCCAAAAAATTGTTGCCAAGAATTGTTTAATTTGCGACATCTGGAACATGTTTGGAACAGGTAAAATAATATTTCGTTTAAATGGATAAAAGAGTTTTAGTTACCGGTGGTGCTGGTTTTATTGGTAGTGAAGTGGTGAAACAACTTTTGGCTAAAAATTACAAAGTCATCGTGGCCGATGATTTGAGTAAAAAAGAGGCAAAAGTTCCCTCGGAGTGCGAATTTGTTAAAATAGATTTAACCAATAAAGTCGAGACAGTAAGGCTTTTTAAGGGAGTTGACTACTGCATTCATCTGGCCGCCAAAATCGGGGGTATTGGGTATTTTCATAAGTACCCCGCGACGATTCTTTCCGAAAACAATAAATTATATTCTTCCGTTTTTGAATCAGCAGCAGCAAACAAAATTAAAAGGATTATTTATGTTTCATCTTCAATGGTTTTCGAATCCACGACGAAATTTCCAAGCAAGGAGGAGGACGTGAGACAAATTCCTCCACCCGTAACTTCATATGGTTTTTCAAAACTGATCGGAGAACAGTACTGTGTTGCTTTTAAGGAAGAATATGGTTTGGATTACACAATTTGTCGACCTTTTAACGCTTATGGAATTAATGAAGCCCCCGGTGAAGAAGTTGGCTATGCTCATGTTATACCGGACCTAATCAAAAAATGTCTTCAGGGGCAGTACCCTTTGGAGCTTTTGGGTGATGGAAATCAGACACGTTGTTTTACACACGTTTCGGATATCGCCCGGGGAATAATTATGACGATGGAATCGGAAAGAGCGGTTAATGAGGATTTCAATTTGGGTAGCGAAAAAGAAATGAAAATGATTGATTTGGCTAGAGAAATCTTTAGTCAGTGTGTTCCTAATAAAGAATTTAAAGTTAAACATGTTTCCGGATTTAAGTACGATATAAGAAGAAGAGTTCCTTTGGCGCAAAAAGCCAGAAGGCTTTTAGGTTGGGAGCAGGAAGTTAATTTGTTGGACGAACTTCCTAAGTTAATTGATTGGATAAAGGTTTCAGAAAGGGTATAATTCTCCTTGATGAACGAGAATAGGCAGCAGAGTCTTTTGCATGGGAAGAGTGGTTTCGATAAAATTTACTACAAAAGGTTTTTTGAAAAGTATTCAAAAGAGGAATTTGAGAAATATGTTAATTGGGCTGATGGCTGGGTTAGATTTTTGGATCGGTATTTGGATATAAAGGAAGGTTGTGGTAGAACGCTTCTTGAGCTGGGAGCTTCATTGGGCTATTTTGCCAGAGTTTTTAAAGATAGGGGATTTGATGTTTCTGCCAGCGATATTTCCTCATATATAGTCAAAAAGGCGGGATCGCTTCAAAGGGATATAAATTTTTTCAAGTTGAATATCGAGGACAATGTTGAGATAGATAAGAAATTTGACTATATTGCTGCCTTTGAGGTTTTAGAGCATTTGAGAAATCCTGAAGCGGCACTAAAAAATATTAAGCAAATGTTGAAAGAAGATGGAACCCTAGTTTTTTCAACCCCTTTTCCTACAAAAAGATCACTTGCAGATCCTACCCATGTCAATGTTCATAAGGTTTCGTGGTGGTTAAATCTTGGCAAAAAAGCCGGTTTTATGAAAATGAAAGTTATCTATGCGACTTTCGTGCCGTTTTTGTATAGAATTAGTAAATATTTGAGTATCGGTCTTCCTTTTAAGAGCGATATCCCTTATGTCAATAGTACCTGTTTTATGATTTTTAAAAAATGAAATTTAAAATATCGGGCTTGGCTTATCTGGTGGTTGCCTTGGTAGGAATTTATTTTTTAACCAAGCTGTGGATTCCTTCCGGATATATTGTTGCCGGGCATGATTCGGGTTTGGCGTTAAACGCGGGTGAATTTCTTAAAACAAGATTTTTTGCCTGGGATGACCGGATTGATTTTGGTTCTGATAACTCACCGCATTTTGGAAGCATAATTCTTCACTCAATTGATTATTTAATATCTATCTTAGCGAAAGTTCCATATGCAGGAAGTCAATTGGCTGTATTTCTTTGGATAGCTGGTATCTTTGTTTTTGCATTTATATTTTCTTATTCACTCAAGGAAAAATTCGGAAAATATTTTGCCTTTTTGTTTCCCGTTTTTTTAACCTTTAATTTTTTTATATTCCAATCAATTTTTATTTTAGAAAGGGCGAAGTATGAAATAATTTTTTCGACATTACTTTTACTAACTTTAATTTTTAGAATCTTTCTTAAAGAAGGGGTAAGTGTACTTAAATATTCAATAATATTCTCTTTGGCGCTTACATTATTTAATGC